>CAMLSI010000172.1 GCA_946482585.1 uncultured Lysobacteraceae bacterium | reverse complement strand
AGGCCGAGCTCGAAGGCCAGACGCCCGTGGTCACGATCTCGGCGCGCGACATCGAGGCGACTGGCCTGGGCTCGATCGGCGATGTCATCCAGCGACTGTCGGTCAGCGGTTCTTCCCTCAACACCAAATTCAACTCGGCCGGCAACTTCGGCTTTCCGGCAGACGGCGGTGGCGTCGGCTCGGGCTCGACCACGATCTCGCTGCGCAACATCGGCGCCAAGCGCACACTCGTTCTCGTCGACGGTCTTCGTTGGGTCAATGAGTCGTCGGGCTCGGGTGTTTCCGCCGCGGTCGACCTGAACACGATTCCGGCCAGCGCCGTCGAACGCATCGAGATCCTGACCGACGGCGCCTCGTCGCTGTACGGATCCGACGCGATATCGGGGGTCATCAACATCATCACCAAGCGCAAGGCCGAAGGCCTCGGCGCCAACATCTCGTACGGCGACTACTCGAAGGACGGCGGCGAAACCACGACCGGCAACCTGTCGCTCGGCGGCAGCACCGATCGCCTCGACTTCTTCCTCGACATCAGCCACTACGAGCAGAAGGCGATCAGCTCGGGCGCGTGGGAACAGTCTTCCTTCCCGACGCCGGGCGCCGGCCTCGCCGGCGGCAGCTCGTACATTCCGTACACGCGCACGATCTTCACGACGCCGAATGGCGAAACCTACGGCGGCCTCTGCCCCGGCGGCGTCTGTAACATCGCCGCGAACGGCACGACCAACGGCGTGCAGCCGTTCCCGGGTGGCTTCCACCGCTTCACGACCGCGGACCGTTTCAACTTCGCGCCGTACAACCTGCTGCTGACGCCGAGCAAGCGCAACGGTCTGTTCGGCCAGGCGCGCTACAAGATCAGCGACAACATCAGCTTCTATCTCAAGGGCACCTACACCAAGCGCGAGTCGGTCAACCAAGCCGCGCCGGAGCCGATCGGTCTGGGTTCGGCGCTCAACACGAGCGACCTCGGCCTGATCACCGGCGTGGATGCGACCAACCCGTACAACCCGTTCGGCTTCACGCTGGACCCGGGCAGCAACCTGATCGGTCTCGGTCGCCGTCCGGTCGAAGGCGGCCCGCGCATCTTCTCGCAGGACGTCGACACGCGTTATTTCGCGACCGGCCTGGAAGGCAGCTTCGGCACCGCCGATCGCGACTTCTACTGGGACATCAACTACGTCAACAGCGACAACAAAGCGACGCAGACGGTCCAGGGCACGTACAACATCGCGCACATCCGCCGCGCCCTCGGCCCGATCGCCGACTGCACCGGCGCTTGCGTGCCGCTGAACATCTTCGGCGGTCCGGGTTCGATCACGCCGGCCATGCTGAACTACATCAGCTTCATCGAGCAGGATCGCAGCGAGAACTCGCTGGAACTCTGGTCGGCCAACATCTCGGGCGACATCGTCGAAATGCCGGCCGGCTCGCTCGCGTTCGCGGCAGGTTACGAGCATCGCGAACAGGAAGGCTTCTACACGCCGGACGCGATCGTCGTCGCCGGTGAAGGCAATGGCGTGCCGTCGTTGCCGACCCGCGGCGAATACGACGTCAACGAGTACTACCTCGAACTCAATGCGCCGCTGCTCAAGGACGTGGCCGGTGCGAAGAGCCTCGATCTGTCGGTGGCCTCGCGCTACTCCGACTATTCGACGTTCGGCGGCACGACCAACAACAAGTTCGGCCTGCGCTGGCAGCCGACCGACGACCTGACCCTGCGCGGCACCTGGGCGGAAGGCTTCCGTGCGCCGTCGATCGGCGAACTCTACGGCTCGCCGGCGCGCTTCGACGCGACCATTTCCGATCCCTGCAACGGCGCGACCGGTCAGGCCGCGGCGAACTGTATCGCCCAGGGCGTGCCGAATCCGGCGACGTTCGAACAGGCCAACACGCAGATCTCCACGCGCACGGGCGGCAGCATCACCCTGACGCCGGAAACCTCGAAGTCGATCACCGCGGGCGTCGTGTACAGCCCGAGCTGGGCCGAAAACACGGGCTGGTCGCAGAAGCTCGATCTCGATCTGACCTTCTGGAAGATCAAGGTCGAAGACGCGATCCAGGCGCCGGATGCACAGACGCAGCTCGACCGCTGCGTGGCGACGAACTCGCCGACGTTCTGCACCGGCATCGTGCGCGGCATCTCGGGCGACATCATCAGCTTCAACAACACGCTGACCAACCTGGGCACGATCGACACGCAGGGTTATGACATCGGCGCGAACTGGATGAGCCCGGACTGGGGCTGGGGCACGCTCGGCGCGTCGATCTCGACGACGTATGTCGACAAGTATTCGGCAGTCGCGAACGACACGGGCCTGGCCGAGCCGCTGACCGTCGGTATCGAAAGCGCCGACCGCGCGATCAACAAGTGGCGCACGACGGCGAGCCTGAGCTGGGCGTCGGAATCCTGGAGCGCGCGCTGGACCGCCCGTTATCTCTCGGGTCTCACGGAAAACTGCAATCCGGATCTGACCGGTGCGGGCGCGGTCTGCAGCAATCCGAATTCCGACCTGTCGGGCGGCACGAATCACCTCGGCGCGACGACGTTCCACGACCTGCGCGTGAACTGGAAGCTGCCGGTCAGCTTCGACTTCACGCTGTCGGCGGGCGTCAACAACCTGTTCGCGAAGGATCCGCCGATCTGCGTGTCGTGCTCGCTCAACGGCTATGACGCCGGTACGTACGACCTGCCGGGTCGCTACAGCTACGTCCAGGCCGGCGTGCGCTTCTAAGCGTTTCGCGTATCAAGGGGGAGTCGCCGGGCCGCGCAAGCGGCCCGGTTTTTTTTCCCCTCGGCGGCGTCGCGGCGGTTGCGGTGCGCCGTCGCGGGCTATTACAAACGGCCCTTGTGATGGTTGCCGTTTGTGCTAATTTCGGCTCAAAGGTTTCCCCCGGCAGTGCGGAGGTCGTCATGCGACCGTTGAAGCTGCAATTGTCTGTGTTGGCCCTGGCCTGTGTCTTTCCGCTGCTGGCCCCAGCGCAGTCGGCCGCACCCGCGGCTGCATCGGCGAACGCCGAAAGCGAGGTCTCCCTGGCCGTCGCCGACCTCGATATCTACCAGCGCGGCCTGCAACTCGAAATCAATGCGCTGCGCGATGTCCAGCAGCGTCTGCAGAGTGCCCGCGAAGCACGCGACGATGTCTCCGAAAGCGCCGCTTTGCAGCCGGTGCTGACGCGTCAGTACGAGCGCAACGTGGCGAAGGCGCTCGACGTCGATCTGCGCCGGTATCGCGATATCAAGCGTCGTTTCGGCGACATCCTCGTGCTCGGCGAATACATCGACCAGCTCAACGCGCAGCTCGACCAGCTGCACCAGAGCGGCATGAGCGCGAAGCAGCGCGCCGATCAGCGCAAGGCGATAGAAGAGGCGCGTGCGAAGGCGGTCGATCCCTATGCCGTCCTCGACGTAGCGCTGCGCGACGCATTGAGGCAGCGCGCCGATGCACTCGTGCGGTTGCGTATCAACAACCGCGATCTCGTTCACGAGCTGACGAGCCGGTAGCGCCAGGGGCCGTACCGCGCGGACCGGCGCCGATATCGACGGCCGCACGCCAGATCGTGCGGCCGCAGCAGGCCGGCAGCGCGCGGCACGGCGGGTGGTTACGCCCGCCGCGGCCTACCTGACCGACTCGGTGCGTATCGAGCGTTGCCGCGCGGCCACGTCACGCGGCGCGGCGTAGCTCCCGCTGCAGGCTCGTCGGCAAGGTCACGCTGGCGGCGACCGGCAGATGGTCGGAGAAGGCTTGCGGCAATGTCCACAAGCTATCGATCTGCAGACTTTCGGAAACGAGAATGTGGTCGATCGCGCGGCGAGGACGCCAGCTGGGGAACGTCGGCGGCGGCGCGAGCGGCGGCGCGAGCGACGTCTTGCGATAGAGCTCCCGCAGCTCGGCGCTGTCGGCGGCGCAATTGAGGTCGCCCATGAGCACCGCATGCGGCGCGTCGGCCAGCAGTTCGGCGATGAAACCGAGCTGGCGCATGCGCGCTTCCGGGCCGAGCGACAGATGCGAGATCACGACAGTCAGCGCGCCGTCTCCGCTGCCGAAGCGTGCGAGCAGCGCACCGCGGCCCGGAATGCGGCCCGGCAGCGGATGATCGATGACCTCGCTCGGCTCGATGCGGCTGATGAGACCGTTCGCCGATTGCGCAAGGCGCGATACGCGCCGGTTCGGCTGATGACTCCAGTACGGAAATCCGGCGGTCTCCGCCACGTATTGCGTCTGGTTCATGAAGCCCGAACGCAAGGTTCCCGCGTCGGCTTCCTGCAGGCCGACGACGTCGAAGTCTTCGATCGAACGCGCGAGAGCTTCGAGATTGGCCCGCTTGCCCGGATGAGGCAGCCAGCTGCGCATCACGTAGTCGCTGTAGCGGCCGACGCTCGCGCCGGCGACGATGTTGCAGCTGAGCAGACGCAGCCGCTCTATCGTTGGACTGCTGCTGGGGACGGACCCGGGCGAGGCACTCATGGCCGGAGCCTATGCCGTGCATAGCGGCGACCGCAAGCGACCTTGGTCGGATATGCGCCGACCGGAAACGCCGCCGCGAGGAACGAGCACATCGGCGTTCGTTCCTCGCGCGTTTCGACGCTGATTACTTCTTCTTCGCGGCGAGTTCTTTGTTCACGAGCCACAGCGCGAGCTCGACCGCCTGGCCCTGGCCGCCGGCGGATGCCGCGTCGAGGCGGTACTTGCCGTTGACGATCAGGGTCGGCGTGCTTTCGATCTGATAGGCCATCGCGCGCTCGCGGCCCTGGCTCAGGTTGCCTTCGACGACGAACGACTGCGCCGTGCTGGTGAAGGTCTTCGGATCGACGCCGTAGCCTGCGTAGAAGCCGGCGAGATCTTCGATCGAACGCAGCGGCTTGTGGTCGCGATGCAGCGCGTCGAACAGCGCCTGATGCGTCTTGTCGAGCACGCCGAGCGACTGCGCGACGTAGTAGGCGCGTGCGAGCGGTTCCCACGACGGATTGAACACGACCGGCATGTAGCCGAACGTCACGCCGGCCGGCAGCTTGCTCTTGAGCTGGTCCGCATACGGCTGGAAGTGCGCGCAGTGCGGGCAGGCGTAGGAAAACACTTCGGTGACCTCGACCTTGCCGGACGCCGGCGGCGTCGGCTTGGCGAGGACGATGTAGTGCTGGCCTTCTTTCCAGTCGGTCTTCGTCGCGGCGGCCTTGTCGTCCTGCGCGCCGCAGGCGCTGACGGCGAGAAGGCCGGCCAGCAGGAACATCAATCGCTTGAGCATGGTGATCTCCCGAACGTCGGATTACTTGGCGGCCGCGGATTCTTGTGCGACCAGATGCAGGATGATGGCTTCGACATTGTCCCAGCTGCCGGCGCTCTGGCCGTTCAGGCGGTACTTGCCGTTGACGATGAAGGTCGGCGTCGAGTCGACCTGCGAGGCCTTGATGTAGGCATCGGCCTTCTTCATCTTCGTGTTGACCGCGAAGGAGTTGGCAGCGCCGCTGAAATCGGCGGCCTTGACGCCGTATTTCTCGTAGAACTTCGCGACGTCGTCGAGCGTCGGTGCCGGATTCTTGATCTTGCCGTTGACGACGACGGCGAGCGGGCCGCCGCCCCAGATCGCGACGAACATGTCGTCGTGAGCCTTGTCGGCGACGCCGAGCGCCTGTGCGGCGTAATACGCGCGCTGGAACAGCGGCCATTGCTCGCCCTGGTTCCACGATGCGGGCACGTAGTTCATGACCGCGTTGGCCGGCAGCTTGCTCTTGAAGCTCTTGACCTTCGGTGCGACCGAAAAGCAGGCCGGGCAGCCATAGGAGAACACTTCGGTGACTTCGACCTTGTCCGGCTGCGCCGTGGCCTGCGGCGGGTCGACCCGGAAGTAGTGCTTGCCTTCCTGCCAGGGGCCGCTCTGGGCGGAAGCGCCGGTCGCGGCGACGAGGCCGGCCAGGCCGAGGACGAAACGCTGGAACATCCGGATCTCCTGGTTGAATCGCAGCCGGGCGCGGCTGCGACGATCATTGCGAACCCGGAGCGTATGCGGATTGGGCAGGCACCGGGGCAACTGACGGGCAGAGACACGCCGGACCGGGGCGAGTTCACGCCGAGCGGCGCGGGCCGCGCCCGGCGTTCAACCCCGGTTGGCCGTGTTTACTTCACGGCCGCGGTGGCGACCGGCTTGGCCGTGTGCAGGCCTTCGGCGTAGGAAGCGACCGCGACCACGTCCTGTTCGGACAGCCGCTTGGCGATCTCCGGCATGATCTTGGCGCGATCGTCGTTGCCCCAGGTCGTGCCGTTCTGCCAATCCTTGAGCTTGGCGATCACGTAGTCGGTCCACTGACCCGCGATCTGGGGATAGCCGGAACCCGGATTGCCGCGGCCCGACGGGCCGTGGCAGGACATGCAGGCCGGAATGCCGCGCTTGACGTCACCCGAGCGCCACAGCTGCTCGCCGCGCGTCTTCAACGCTTCGTCGCCGTTGCCGGCGGTGGCCTGCTTCGTCGCGAAATGCGCGCCGAGATCGTGCATGTCCTGTTCCGACAGCGTCGATGCGAAGCCGAGCATGATCGGGTTGTTGCGCTGGGTCGACTTGAACAGCGCGAGCTGGCGCGCGATGTAGTCGGCCTGCTGCCCCGCGATCTTCGGGTACTGCTTGTCGGTGGAATTTCCGTCGGTGCCGTGGCAGGCCCCGCAGGCCGCGGCCTTGGCCTCACCGGCCTTGGCATCGCCGACGACGGCATGAGAAGCGGCAGTTTCCGCCTGGACCGAACCCACTGCGAGCAAGCCCGCCAGAGCAACTACGCGCCGAAAACTCATTACACTCGACTCCACTGAATGCTGGAAACGTGGCCATCCCCGGCGGACTCACGCTGGCGGGGGACAGAAAACCGCCGAATTGTACCAGCGCCCCCCAGACGGTCAAACGCCGACGCGCGTGCCGCCGCCCCGAGTTCCAGAGCCGGTAACCATGTCCGATTCCCTGTTTCGCCGTGCGCGCTTTCGTCTGGCCGCGCACGAATTGCGCCAGCTCCCCGCCGACCACGGCGCCGAAGTCGCGTTCGCCGGCCGTTCCAATGCGGGCAAGTCCAGCGCGCTGAATCGCATCTGCGACCAGGTGGGTCTGGCGCGCACGTCCAAGACGCCCGGCCGCACGCAGCAGCTCGTCGTGTTCGATCTCGACGGCGACCGGCGCCTGATCGACCTGCCGGGCTACGGCTATGCCAAGGTGCCGACGGCGCTGCGCGATCACTGGCGCGAACTCATCGACGCCTATCTGAGCGGCCGCCAGTCCCTGCGCGGTGTCGTGCTCATCATGGACAGTCGCCATCCGCTCAAGGATTTCGACCGGCTCATGCTGCAGTACTGCCGCGACATCGGCCTGCCGTGTCACGTGCTCATGACCAAGGTCGACAAGTTGTCCCGCGGCGAGGCGTCGCGCACGTTGCTCGGAACCCGTCGCGAGATGGACGTTCTTTGCCCGGGCGCGACGATCCAGGCTTTTTCCGCGCTCGACAAGATCGGCATCGACGAAGCGCGTGCGGCGATCGGCGCCTGGCTCGACACCGGCGCGCCGGCCGGCGAGCCGGCCTGACGCTGCCGCCGCGTCGATAGCCGCGGCGGCACGTGAACTACGCCATGCTCAGAGCGGCCGTCCGCCGAACTTGTGCGTGTACTGCACGAAGAACTGGCGGCCGGTCGCGTCGAACCACGAGATGTCGTAGTACGGATAGCCGGTCGAGGTCGCATCGCGCGGCGGCATCTTGTCGAACAGGTTGGTGACCGACAGCGACAGCTGCGAGCGTTCGTTGAACCGATACTGCACCGACGCGTTGTAGCGATAGGTCGCGCCGACCCACGGGCTGCCGCCGTCTTCGGGATCGTAGACTTCCGCATACGAGTCCGCGTTCGGCAGGCGGCCGAGGCGCTCGCCATGCAGGGTCGCGGTCCAGCGGTCGCGTTCCCAGCTGATGCTCGCGCTGGCCTTGGTGCGCGGGATGTCGAAGCCGCTATTGACGGCGAACTGGTCGTCGATCGCATCGCCGCGATACTGCTGACTTTCGTGGCGCCGCACCCAGGTGTAGTTGCCGTTGAAGCGGAACAGGCCCAATGACGTTTCCAGTCGGTAGTGCGAGCCGAAATCGAGGCCGCTGGTACGTTCGCGCGCAATGTTGATCGGATTGACGAAGACACCGTAGAGGCTTCCGCCCGTCGAGCGGCGCACGCGCGCGAGCGCATCGATGCAGGTCGGCGACGACGGATTCACCGGCGTGCCGTCGACGCGCGTGCCGATTCGGCAGCTCGCCTCGTCCTGCAGCACGCCGTCGATGCGCAGGTCCTGCACCTGATTGCGCAGGTCGATGTCGAAATAGTCGAGCGAAAAGTCGAGCATCGGCAGCGGCGAGAACACGAAGCCGGCGGTGTAGGACTTGCTCGTTTCCGGCTGCAGCCGGCGATTGCCGCTGCGCGTCACGATGACGCCTTCGTCGCCGTAGGAACAGTCGGTGATGTCGACATCGGGCTCTTCGGTGCGGCAGCGATAGTAGTCGGCGCCCGAGGATTCGACATTGCCCTCGCCGGCGAACACGTAGTGCAGATCAGGCGCGCGGAACGCCGTGCCGTACGAACCGCGCACGAGCAGCGAGTCGAGCGGCCGCCATTCGAGTCCGCTGCTCCAGGTGAGCTTGTCGATCGAATGGCCGTCGTAGCGATACTGGTCGTAGCGCGCCGCCGTGCTGAGGCTCAATGACTCGAACAGCGGCACGCGCAGTTCGCCCGCCGCCGCCCAGCGATCGCGGCTGCCCGAGCCGTCGGAATCGCGCCAGCTGTAGTAGTAGTACTGCGTCGCGAGCGGATCGGGATTGAGGTCGTAGGCCTGGTTGCCCGCTTCGACCGTGCCGGAGAAACCCGCATCGCCGGCCGGCATCGAAAAAAGTTCGGGATTCGTCACCGTGAACGACAGCGTGTCGGTGCGCGATTTCGGCGTGTACGTCGTGCGCGCGGCGATGCTGTCGTACTCGGCGCGCGTCAGCGGCCGGTAGAGCCGTTCGGGATCCGCGTCGAAGATCGGGAAGCCGTCTTCGTCGACGCCGAGCTGCGGGCCGAGAAACAGCGCGTTCGCGCGCTCGGCGACGATCTGCGGCCAGCTGATCGTCGACTGGTACTGCGAATGACTCAGCGCGGCTTCCCAGTCCCAGGCGTCGCCGAAGCGCCCCCGGAAGCCCGTGCTGAGGCCGAAGGTCTTCTGCTTGTTGCGGATCATGCCGCGCTCGAGCCCGCCCATTTCCTCGGGCGCGAATTGGCGCTGCCAGTATTCGACCTGACCCGTGGCCTCGTTGTAGAAGTAGCCCTCTTCGTTGCCGTCGGGCGCCTGGTAGCTCCACTGCGCCACGTCGCGGAACATCTCGACTTCGTGATAGCCCAGCTGCAGATCGGCGAACCACTCCAGGTCGCCGTCGAATTCGTAGCCGAGCGACGCATAGCCGTTCACGCCTTTGCGCCGGCTCGTCATCGTGCCGTAGCCGATCGCGCGATCGCTGCCGCAGTAGTAACCGTCCTCGCCGTCGATGCCCCAGCCGGGCCGCGATGCGTAGAACGTGGAGCCGTCGTTCAGATGCGCGAGTCCGGCGCAGGTCGCCGCACCGGGATCGAGGTATTCGTCGTACCAGTTCGTGCGCAGGAACGCGCGGCGTGCCGCGCGCGAACGCTCGGTCGGCGCGTCCTGCGTCGAATCCTGTATCTCGCGGTCGTAGGCCCAGAGCGGCCGCTGCGAGATCAGCTCGGCGCCGTAGATCGCGCGAAATCGGTCGGTGTCGAAGCCGCCCGAAATGCTGAGGTTGGCCGATTCGCCGCCGCCGCGCTGGGTGTCGCCGATGCGCAGGTCGACCGTGGTGCCGTCGGCCTGTTTCTTCAGGATGAAATTGACCACGCCCGAGATGGCGTCCGAACCGTAGATCGCCGACGCGCTGCCGGTCAGGATCTCGATGCGATCCACCATGCCGAGTGGAATATTGGAAAT
>CAMLSI010000171.1 GCA_946482585.1 uncultured Lysobacteraceae bacterium | reverse complement strand
TACCCCAACCTGCTCAGCATGGACACCTCGCTGCAGTTGCAGGTCGCGTTCATGCAGTACGGACAGTACAAGCAATACGGGCAGCCGGTCGCCTGCAAGGCGAGCAAGTAGCGCACCGGACCGGGCCGCTCCGGAAATCCGGAGACGCCCCGGCACGACCCACGCGCCACAGTGGCCGAGCCACTGTGGCGCTGCGGCGAGAGTATGAACGCCATCCCGGCGATCATTGCAGCGGGCGCAGCAACAGCAGCAGGCAGAGCGCCAGCATGAAAACGGCGATCAGCGCGTCGAGCAGACGCCACGCCCGCGGGCTGTGGAAGACCGGCCGCAGCAGGCGGGCACCGTAGCCGAGCGACGAAAACCACGCGACGCTGGCTAGGCAGGCCCCGAAGGCGAACGCCCAGCGCAGCATTCCCGGATAGCGCGTCGACAGGCTGCCGAGCAACACCATCGTATCGAGATACACGTGCGGGTTGAGGAAGGTGAACGCGAGACAGGTCAGCATGACCCGCTGCCAGCTCTCCGGTTCCGTGCCCGTCGGCGCGAGCGATCCGGTCCTTTGCCATGCACGCCGCGCCGCCATGAGCCCGTAGGCTCCCAGGAACGCGGCACCGCCGAAGCGCAGCGCCTGCAGCAGCGCGGGCCACTTCTGTACCAGCACGCCGATGCCGGCGACGCCGAGAAGAATCAGCGCGATGTCGCCGAGCGCACAGATCGCGACGACCAGACCGACGTGGTGACGCTTCAAACCCTGGCGCAGGACGAACGCGTTCTGCGCGCCGATGGCGATGATGAGTCCTGCGCCGGCGACGAAACCGGCAGCGGTTGCAGCGAGGAACATGGGCCTTGTCCACACGAAGGGGGACGCAGGGTGCCGCGCTGGCCCGCATAAGGAAAATTAAATATTCTGAGTGCTGCGAAGAAAATCTAATCCGAGCCATGGCCGTGGATCTGCTCCATCCGCAACTGGCGGCGTTCGCCGCCGTGATCGAAGAGGGCAGTTTCGATGCCGCCGCGCAGCGTCTCTCGATCACGTCGTCGGCCGTATCGCAACGCATCAAGGCGCTCGAAGACAGGCTCGGGCAGGTGCTCGTCGTACGTCAGGCGCCCTGCCGCCCCACGTCGGCCGGCGAGAAACTGCTGCGCCGCGTGCGGCCGATGCAGACGCTCGAGGCCGAGGCCATCGCCGATCTCCTGCCCGCCGAGGCCGACGCGACGCGGGCGCGCTCCATCGCGATCGCGGTCAACGACGACTCGCTCCAGACCTGGGTGCTGGCCGCGTTGTCCGCGCTGCACCGGAAACACGGCTATCTGTTCGATGTGCGCGTCGACGATCAGGAGCACACGCTCGAGCTGCTGCGCAACGGCACGGTGCTCGGAGCGGTCACTTCCGAGAGCCGGCCGCTGCAGGGGTGCAACGTGCATTCCCTGGGGGCGATGCGGTACTACGCGATCGCGTCGCCGCAGTTCGTCGCGCGCTACTTCGCGGACGGACTCGATGCGGCGGCGCTCGCGCGCGCGCCGATGATCGTGTTCAACCGGAAGGACGAGATTCAATGGCGCTTCGTGAGGCGCATCACGCGCGCCCGGCTGACGCCGCCCGTGCACTACCTGCCCACGTCGATCGGCTTCGTCGAGGCGGCCGCGCGCTCGCTGGGCTGGTGCCTCGCGCCGGAATCGCAGATTTCAGCGGCGCTGCGGACCAAAGAACTGGTTTCGATCGATCCGGCGCGATGGCTCGACGTACCGCTGTACTGGCAGCACGCGGCGGTACGTTCGAGCGCGCTGCAACGGATCAGCCAGGCTCTGCGCGAGGCTTCCGCCAGCATCCTGCATGGATGAAAGACGGCGATGCGGAATACCGTCCGCGACGGCCGGTACAGCCCCGACGAACACGAGGCGACCTCATTCTGACTATGCGACCTTGACGACCACCTTGCCTTTCGCACGTCCTGTTTCGACATAAGCCAACGCGTCCCGCGTCGATTCGAAGGGGAAGACCCGATCCACCACCGGCGCGATGATCCCCGCATCGATCAAAGAAGCGATCTGGCGCAACTGGTCTCCGTCGGCGCGCATGAAGAGGAATGAATAGTCGACACCGCGGCGTCTGGCATTCCTCCTGATTCGAAAGCTCAGCAGGCGCATGATCTGCACCAGGAACCAGGACAGCCCCTGATCCTTGGCGAAGTCCGGATCCGGCGGACCGGAGATCGAAATGAGCTTTCCGCCGGGCCTGAGCACCTGCAGCGATTTTTCGAGCAGCTCCGGGCCCAGGCTGTTCAGGACCACATCGTAGTCGCGCAGGCTCTTTTCGAAGTCGTCTTTTTTGTAGTCGATGACGACATCCGCACCGAGCTTCTTCACGAGATCGACATTCCCGGTGCTCGTGGTCGTCGCCACGGTCGCGCCCAGATGCCTGGCCAGTTGGATGGCGAATGTGCCGACCCCGCCAGCACCCGCATGGATGAGGATTTTCTGCCCTTTCTTCAGGCCCGCTTTTTCGACCAGCGCCTGCCACGCGGTCAAGCCGACCAGTGGAATGGATGACGCTTCCTCCATGCCGATGGAGGTCGGCTTGAGCGCCAGGGAAGCCTCCTTGACCGCGATGAATTCGGCGAACGAGCCGATGCGATCGTCGTCCGGACGCGCATAGACTTCATCGCCGGGCTTGAATTGCCGCACGCGAGAGCCGACGCGGATCACGACCCCTGCCAGGTCATTGCCGAGAACGAGCGGCAGGCGATAAGGCAGCAGCAGCTTGAACTCTCCGTCCCGGATCTTGGAATCGAGCGGATTCACGCCGGCGGCGTGGACCCGGACCAACACGTCGTCTTCCCGCAGCACCGGATCGGGCATTTCGCCGATGCGCGTGTTGTCCTTCTTCCCGTACCGGTCGACGATGAATGCTTTCATGATGCGTTCTCCTTTCGATGCTGCAACGGGGCGGTCACGCGCTGGCACCGACGGCGCGAGGTGACGCCGGCGCCGCGTCGAGACGCAGATCTTTCCGGATGCCGGCATCCAGCACGCCGGCAGGCGCGAATCGGCGCAGCAGGCGCAGGCGGTTCGCGAGTCCGCCGGCGGCATAGCGAAGCTTGGGCCGGGTCGCACGGGCCGCTTTCAGCACGACGTCGGCGACGACGGCAGGTTCGTCGGCGGCGGCCATCACGTTCTTCAGCGTCTTTTCCAGGGACGCGCGCACTTCGCGGTATTCGTCGAGCGTTGCGTCAGGCTCCAGGAAGTTCGCGTCGAACGACGTCTTCGTATAGGCGGGCTCGATGACCGAGACCCGGATGCCTCGCGTGCGCAGCTCATGATCGAGCGATTCCGAATAACCTTCGACCGCATGCTTGGTGGCGGCATAGAGCGCTGCGTAAGGCATCGGCAGGAACCCGAGCACGGAGCCGATGTTGATGATGCGGCCGCCTCCCTGTCGCCGCATGTGGGGCACCACGGCGCGCGTCATCCGGATGATGCCGAAGACGTTGGTATCGAAGATTGCCTGCGCCTGCTCCGTCGAACTCTCTTCCGCGCCGGCCGGAGCGACGCCGAAACCCGCGTTGTTCACCAGCAGGTCGATGCGGCCTTCCCGCCGCATCAACTCGCCTACGGCCGCTTCCACCGATTCGTCACTGGTGACGTCGAGAACGAGCATCGCGAACGATGGCGCGCCCGATTGCGCTGCGCGCCGGCTGGTGCCGTAAACCTGATAGCCCGCTTGCGCGAGTCGCTGCGCCGTGGCTTGGCCGATGCCCGACGAGGCGCCGGTAACGAGTGCAACGAGTTTTGTGGTTTTCATGGGAATGCCTTCGGTGGGTGGTCACAAGTCATCGGGACGCCGCTGCAGCGCAGCGGCGTTCCGGTCATTAGGCTTTGAATATTATGATCATCATATTATCGGTCGAAAAAATGGGGAACGACGCCGGCGCATCCGCTCTAAGGGGCCAGTCGGGTCAGCGCCGCATTCCGCAGCGCATCGGCAAGTTTGGGGTCGTCGACGGCGCGTGCGAGCACCAAGGTCCCGACCATCGTGGCCACGGTGACCAGCGCGCGCTCGTGCGCGCCCGGCTGTCCCCAGTCGGGCGACTGGCGGGCAATCACATCGATCATTTCCTTGATGCGGCGCGTCGCCGCCCGCCGCACCTCAGGCGCCTGGCGCGGCATCTCCGAGCCCAGGGCAGCGACCGGGCAACCCGTTTCGATGCCTTCCAGATGCATCCGAGAGAGATAGGCGCCAAGCAGCGCCTGCAGCGCCTGCTCCGGCGGCGCGGCGGCGGCGATACGCGTCGACATGGCGACCGCCTCGGCGCCGGCGCGATCCGCGGCTTCGGCCAGCATGGCATCCCGCGACGCGAAGTGAGCATAGAAACCGCCGTGCGTGAGGCCGGCCTCTTTCATGATGTCGGCCACGCTGGTGCCGTCATACCCGCTGCGCCGGATCGCACGTGCGGCAGTCTCGACGATGCGTTCGTGGGTGACTTCCTTTGAGCGGACGGCGGCACGTTTCATATGATGCCCATCATACATGCTGCAGCGCAGAGCGCAAGCCGCTCTTGCCGCGCCCGCGCAAACGCCGATTCAAGGACATTGGTTTCCGGCGCTCCGGGTACCGGGCGCTTTTCCGGCTCGAGAGCGTCGCTCGCGCGGCGAACTCGCTCGCGTCACAGATCCCGCGCGACCCGAAAACCGACGCGCCCGCTGCGCGTCGTCGTCAGCGCCGACAGGCGGAACGCGGAGCGCACCTGATCCGGGTCGGAGCCCCAGGAGCCGCCGCGCACGACGTGGCGTTCGCAGCCCGGATTGATCCATGCGCGGCTGTCGCGCGGCGCGCGGATATAGGTGTCGTGCCAGCAGTCCTCGACCCATTCCGATACGTTGCCGTCGAGATCGTGGAAACCGAACGGATTCGCCGGGAACGTGCGTACCGGCGCCGGTCCCCAGAAATCGTCGGTATAGCGCGCGAAGCCTTTGCGCCAGGTGCGATGCGCAGGCGAACGGTCGCCGGCGCCGGTGAAATTGCCGACCACGCGCATCGGATCGCCGTCGCCCCAGGGAAAGCGCGTGATCGAGCCGGCGCGCAGCGCGTATTCGTACTCGGCCTCGGACGGCAGCCGGTATTTCTTGCCGGTGCGCTCGGTGAGCCAGGCGAGATACGCGCTCGCGTCATCCCAGCTCACGTGCACGACCGGCAGATTGTCGGCCGCACGGCGGCCGCGGTAGTCGTCCTGCCAGGTGACGCCGCGGCCGTCGACCATGCGGCCCGAGTTCTCGTCGTAGACGCTCGAGGCACCTTCGGCTTCGGCCGTGGTGCGATGGCCGGTCGCCCGGATGAACTCGCGGAATTCGCCGACGGACACTTCGCTGCGGCCGAGCGCGAAACCGCTGTCGATGACGACTTCGCGCTGCGGCCCTTCGGCGTTGCGATGGCCTTCTTCGCTGTCGGGCGACCCCATGAGGAACTTGCCGGTCGGCACGACGAGCACGGCCGGCGCCGAGCCGGCGCGGTCGAGGAACGGATCGTTGATGAGCTGGCCCGGACGCAGGCTCGCGTAGAGCCGCGCGTTGCGCAGGCGATCCTGGAATTCGTCGACGCCGGGCAGATCGGCGCTGATGCCCTGCGCCTGCTGCGCGAGCCGCTCGGCCAGGTCGGCGTTGCCCGAATCGAGCGCGGACTGCGCCTGCGCGAGCACGGTCTCGGCGCGCTGCCGGCGCACGCCTTCGGTGCGCGTGCGCGTATCGAGCAATTGCTGCGAGCCCGGCTCGATCGTCGCGGCCTGCGCGAGGACGGCGTCCGCCGCGGCGAAATCGTCCCTGGCCACGGCGGCGAGCGCGCGTTCGAGCACGCTGCGCTGGATCTGTTCCAGCCCCTGCCGCGCGAGTTCGTTGCCGGGATCGACCTCGCGCACGCGGCGATAGACGTCGAGCGCGCTGGCGCCGGCCGGCTCCAGGCTCTTGCCCTGCTTGAACAGTTCGGCGGCTTCGGCGAGCAACGGCTCGACCTGGCGCGCGAGCGCGACCCGCGCGCGCAGGTTGGCGAAACGCGCCGCCTCGTGCGGCACCTTGTCCAGGCCGGCGAGGACGCGCTCGGCTCCGTCGATGTCGCCGGCGTCGAGCGCCGCGGCGATGTCGGCGAGCAGGCGATCCTGCACGGCCGCCAGTCCGCTGCGCGCGCGGCGGTTGGTCTTGTCCTCGTCGAGCACCTTGCGATACAGCACGAGCGCATTGCCGTCGGGCGGATCGAACAGATTTCCGTCGGCGAACGCCTTGTCGGCCTGCGCGAGCAGCGCCGTGATGCGCTCGGTCGCGGGCACTTCGGGTTCGGCCGGCACTTCCGGCACCGGCTCGCCGGCGAGCTCGCGCGGCGGGCCGAAGTCGACGATCGCGGGCAGGTTCTCGCGCACGTCGATCGGCGGCGGCGGCGCCGTCGTGCGCACGGGCAGGCTGGTCGGCCGCTGGCCCGGCGATACGTGGATCACTTCGGGGAAAAACCGGTAGACCAGCGCAAATCCGAGCAACGCGATACCCGCAGCTCCGCCCCAGGTGGTCTGTTTGCGGACGTTTTCGGGACCAGCCATGCGCTCGGCGAATGTGACAGCAAGGGCAACTGACCTTAGGCTAACGCGTTCTGCCTGACAACCGCGTGCCCTGCACGCCCCGAATGGAGTTCTGCGTGCACCACTGGATTGCGCAGCCCGAAGCCGCTGCCGCGCTCGTCGCGCGCCATACGCCCGTCCGCCTGATCGGACTCGACACCGAGTTCATGCGCATCGACACCTTCTACCCGCGCCTGGCGCTGGTGCAGGTCAATCTCGAGGACGAGATCGCACTGCTCGATCCGCTCGCGCTGAACGGCGTCGCGGCGCTGGGTCCGCTGCTCGCCGACCCGGCCAACACCTGCGTCATGCACAGCGCGAGCGAAGACCTCGAAGCGCTCGCCGACGCCGTACCGGCCGGCATAGGCCAGCTGTTCGACACCCAGATCGCCGCCGCGATGACCGGGCTCGGCGCCGGCCTGAGCTACCAGAAGCTCGTCGCCGCGATCACCGGCATCGATCTTCCCAAGGCCGAGACGCGCTCGGACTGGCTGCGCCGTCCGCTCAGCGCCGAACAGCTCGAGTACGCGGCGCAGGACGTGGTCCATCTGCCCGCGCTGCATGCGGAGCTCGACGCGCGTCTCGCGCAGCGCGGCCGCCGCGACTGGCACGCCGAGGACTGCCGGCGCCTGCTGCAGAAGGCGCGCAGCCGCGACGGCGACCCGCAGCCGCAGCGCAGCTTCAAGAGCGCCGCCGACTGGCCGCGCGAACGCCAGGCGCTGCTGCGCCGCGTGCTGCTCTGGCGCGAAGCCACCGCGCGCCGCATCGACAAACCACGCCCGTGGCTGCTCGACGATGCACACATTATGGATTTCGCCACAAATCCACCCAGCGACATCGACGAACTGTTCCGGCGCGCCAAGGGCCTGCGCGCGCTGCGCGGCGCGCAGCGCGACGAACTGCTGAACGTGCTGGTCGAGCCGCTCGCGCCCGAGGAACTCGATTTCGCGCCGGCTTTCCCGCTGCCGACGCCGGCGCAGAAACGAACGATCTCGGCCATGAAGGAATCCGTCGTCGCGATCGCGACCGAGATCGACATCCCCGACGGCCTGCTCTGCGCGCGCCGCCACCTCGAAGTGCTGGTCTTCGACGGCGCCTGGCCCGAAGCGCTCGAGGGCTGGCGCAAGACGCTGCTGTTCGATGCGCTGACGGCCAAACTCTGACGCGATCCGGCCGGTGCCCCGACGCGGCTTATGCCGCGCGGGTGCTTGACACGCCGGCCGCGCTTCCGGTCCACTCGACGCTCATGCGCACACCGAACCGCCACTGCCCGACCTGCACGCCCGCTCCCGCGGCGTCCTGCGGCATTGGCTCCGGTACGACGATTACGACGTCCACCACTACCGTGGTGCGGCGAGTCGTGCGCGAATAGGTTTCTTACGCAAACGGCCCCGCACCTCAACAGGATGCGGGGCGATGCCCGGATCCTGAGAAGCGGGGCCTCCACGGAGGCTGCATGAGTTCGCCCGCTGTCGCATTGCAGGACCACCGCCCGGCCGTCTCGGTCGCGGCCGATTCCGTTTCCGTCGTCGCGCACAAATTCGGCGGCTCGTCCGTCGCCGATGCGGCGCGCTACCGCCACGTCGGCGATCTGCTGCGCGCGCGCAGCGAAGCCGTGCAGGCCACCGTCGTCTCGGCGATGAAAGGCGTCACCGACGCGCTGATCGCGCTCGCTCACACCGCCGCCGACGGCGCCGACTGGCGCACGCCATGGCAGGCGCTGTGCGAGCGGCATCTGCGCACCACCGGGGAATTGCTCGGCGATGCCGCACCGGCGACGGCGCAGTGGCTGCGCCGCGAGTTCGACGAACTCGCCCAGCTGCTGAATGCGCTCGCCGTACTCGGCACGCCGACGCGCGAAGCGGTCGAACGCGTGCAGGGACTCGGCGAGGTCTATTCGGCGCGATTGCTCAGCGAACACCTGCGCGCGCTCGGCGAAGACGTGGCGATGCTCGATGCGCGCGACGTGCTCGTCGTGCATCACGGCGACCTCGGCGTCGCCGTCGACTGGCCGCAGAGCGAAGCGCGCCTCGCCCGCTGGCGCGACGCGAATCCGGCCGCGAGGATCGTCATCACCGGTTTCGTCGCGCGCGATACCGCCAATCGCATCACCACCCTCGGCCGCAACGGCAGCGACTATTCCGGCGCGATCTTCGCGGCGCTGTTCAAGGCGCAGGAACTCCACATCTGGACCGACGTCGACGGCGTGCTGTCGGCCGATCCGCGCCTGGTGCCCGAAGCCGTGCCGCTCGCGGCGCTGTCGTATCACGAAGCCTGCGAACTGGCCTACTTCGGCGCCAAGGTCGTGCATCCGCAGACCATGTCGCCGGCGATGGAGCGCGGCCTACCGATCATCATCCGCAACACCTTCCATCCGGAACACCCGGGCACGCGAATCACCGCCGAACGCGACGCCGTCGGCCCGGTGAAGGGACTGACGCTGAGCGCCGACCTGGCCTTGCTGAACCTGGAGGGCACCGGCCTGATCGGCGTGCCCGGCACGGCCGAGCGCGTCTTCGCCGCGTTGCGCAATGCGCACGTGTCGGTGGTGATGATTTCGCAAGGCTCGTCGGAGCATTCGATCTGCTGCGTGGTCAAGGCCAGTGAGGCGGCGAAAGGACAGGCTGCATTGCTGGACGCCTTCGCCCACGAACTCGATACCCGCCAGATCCAGCGCGTCCAGCGTCGCGACGGCGTCAGCGTGCTGGCTGCGGTCGGCGACGGCATGGCCGGCACGCCGGGCGTCTCGGCGCGGCTGTTCGGCGCACTGGGCCACGCCCAGGTCAACATTCTGGCAATCGCCCAGGGCTCGTCGGAGCGGAACATCTCCGTGGCCATCGACAGTGCCGATGCCACCAAGGCCTTGCGTGCCGCGCACGCCGGGTTCTGGCTGTCGCCGCAGACCTTCGCCATCGGCGTGATCGGGCCGGGCAACGTGGGCGCGGCGCTGATCGAGCAGCTGCGTGCCGAGCAACCGCAACTGCTCGCCAAGGCCAATCTTGACCTGCGTCTTCGGGCCGTCGCCTCGAGCAGCAAGATGCTGCTGGACGAGCGCTCGCTGGGCGACGACTGGCGCGCGCGCTTCGACGCCAGCACGCAAGCCACCGATCTCGACCGCTTCACCCAGCACCTGCTGTCGGCGCACATGCCGCACGCGGTGATCGTGGATTGCAGCGCGAGTCCGCTCGTGGCGGACCGCTACGCGGAGTGGCTCGCCGCCGGCATCCACGTGGTCACCCCGAACAAGCAGGCCGGCGCCGGCGCACTCGAGCGCTACCACGCGATCCGCGAGGCGGCATCGACCAGCGGCGCGCGCTTCCGCTACGAGGCGACGGTCGGCGCGGGCCTGCCGGTGATCTCCACATTGCGCGACCTGTTGGATACCGGCGATGTCGTGGTGTCGGTGGAAGGCATCTTCTCCGGCACGCTGGCGTGGCTGTTCAACAAGT
>CAMLSI010000170.1 GCA_946482585.1 uncultured Lysobacteraceae bacterium | reverse complement strand
TTCCGATCTGTCAGCGTCGCGAAATCGAGGATCAGGTCGGGCTTCTGCTCCGCCGCGTAGGCGAGCGCGTCGCAAAGCACGAGGCGGCCTTCCGCATCGGTGTTGTCGATCTCCACGGTGATGCCGGCGCGCGTCGTGATGACTTCGCCGGGTCGATACGCGTTGCCCGCGACCGCGTTCTCGACGGCCGGTATCAGCAGGCTCAGGCGCACCGGCAGCTTGGCCTGCATGACGAGGCCGGCGAGCGCGATCGCATGCGCGGCGCCGCCCATGTCTTTCTTCATCCAGCGCATGCCGTCGGCCGGCTTGAGATCGAGGCCGCCCGTGTCGAAACAGACCCCTTTGCCGACGATGACGAGGTGAGGGCCTTTCTTGCCCCAGGTGAGCTCGGCCAGTCGCGGCGCACGGTGGCTTGCGCGGCCGACCGCATGGATCGTCGGGAAGTTGTGCGCGAGCAGCGCGTCGCCGACCCATTCGCGGTACTTCGCGCCGTTGGCCTTGCCGAGTTCGCGCATGGCGGCGCAGAGCTCGGCCGGACCCATGTCCTCGGTCGGCGTGTTGATCAGATCGCGCGTACGCGTCGCGGCTTCGACCAGCGGCGCGACGACGGCCATGACCGCGGCGTCGACGACGAGCTGCGCCGGCGCGCGGCGCGGTTTCTTGTAGCGCGCGAACTGATAGGCGCCGAGTGCCCAGCCCAGGGCGGCGCGCGCCGGATCGAGCACGTCGTTGGCGAGGCGGTAGTCGCCGGGAGCGAGCCGCTGCGGCAGGCTCGCGAGCGCATAGATGTCGTCCGCGCGCGAGACGCCGACGAGTACGCAGCGCAGGCCGCCGTCGTCGCCGGGCACGTGTACGAGGCTGCCCGCATCGGCCTTGAAACCCTGCGCCTCGACCCAGCGCCGCGCCTTCGCGCCGAGGCTCTTGAGTTGCGCGTCGAGTCTGTCGGACGTCAGCGCGATCAGCTCGATGGCGCGGCTGTTGCGGCGCGATTCGGTCAATCCTTGCATGCGGCTTCCTGAGGGAGTCATGGACGTTTCGGAGTAGGCAGTGGAGCGAATCGGGTGTCGCGGTCTCAGGCCGGGAGCCTGACATCGAGCCAGTCGGCCAGTTCGGTCAGATCGCGGAATTCCACGTCGGCACGCACGGCCTCGGACCAGGACTGGCCGCCGCGGTTCAGCCAAGCCGCAGGCAGGCCGGCGCCGCGCGCGCCGTGCACGTCCAGCAGCGGATCGTCGCCGACGTGCAGCACGTACTGCGGTTCGACGCCGAGGCGCCGGCAGGCTTCGAGAAAGATCCCGGGCTCAGGTTTGGCGGCGCCGAATTCGCGAGCGGTGACGCAGTCGACGAACAGATGGCGCAGGCCGATGCGGCCGAGATCGGCGTTGCCGTTTGACAGGCTGATCAGCGGCACGCGCGCGGCGAGACGCTCGAGCGCGGGGCGCGCATCCGCATAGAGTTCGACTTCGTTGCGCGCCGCGAAGAACGCCTCGAACGCGGCTTCGACGATGTCCTCGCCATAGCCGTGCGGCTGCAGCGCAGTCGTGAGGCTGAGCTTGCGCTGCGCCGTGAAGTCGTGGGCGAGGTGCGGATTCTCGACCGCGATGCGATCGCGCAGCCCGCGCATCGCGGCGATCGGGTATTCCGCGGCGACCGCGGGGCAATGCTGCAGCAGCCAGTCGTGCAGGCGCTGCTCGGCGCGCAGGACGATCGGCGCGATCGGCCAGAGCGTGTCGTCGAGGTCTAGGCTGATGGCCTGAATCTGCATGCGTTACCCGGGACGCGAACGTTCAACGATCGGAGACGCGCCGCCGGCCTGCGACGGCGCCGGTCGCGACGCGGACGCGCCGCGACACGGTTCGCGCCGGCATCGGCGTCGCGCCGGCGAATCAGCCGCCGCCGGCTGTCGCCGCCGCGTCGGCTTTCGCGTCGGTCTTCGCCTTCTTCGCGGCCGCTTTCTTGCTGCGCGATTCGGCGGCTTCGGCCTTCGCTTCCTGGGTCAACATCGACGTCGGCGCGACGCGGGTCAGCGCGGCGGCCGTCGCCGCCGGTGCGGCGAGCGGCGTCTCGTTGACCTTGGTTTCGATCATGGCCAGGCGCGCTTCGTCGCCGTCCTTGAGCGCGAGACCTTCCGAATACGGCACGAGCTGGCGCTTGAGCAGGGTCGCCTTGGCCGACGGCGTGTCGAGCCAGGCGATGAAATCCTTGACCGTCGCTGCGTTGGTGCTGTCCTCGCGCACTGCGATGTAGACCGGCGTGTAGAGCGGATAGCTGCCGTTGCGCACGCTCGCCGTCGATGGCACGACGCCTTCGACGTTGAGCAGCTTGAGCTTGGGATTGCCGGCGGTGTTGGACAGCGTGCTCACGCCGAGGCCGCCCGGATCGAGCGCGATGGCTTCTTCGAGCTTGGCCGTGTTGAGGTAGACGCGCGGTACGGCGACGCGCTGATCGCCGTTCTTGAAGATCAGCCAGCGCAGCGCGTACTCGACGCCGTCGAGCGGGCCCGCGACGGCGACCATGTTGATGCCCTTGTCGTTGCCGCCGAACACCTTCCAGTTGTCGGCGCGGCCGTAGTACGCGCGCCAGATGTCCTTGAGCGACAGGTTCGACACCGGGTTGGCCGTCGAGGTGATCATCACGAGTCCGTCCCAGGCGACCGGCACGAAGGTCACGCCGGTTTCCTCGTTGCGCTTGGGATGGTTGGGGCGAAGGCTGCCGGCGAGATCCGCCGTGCCCTGCTGTACCGCGTCGATGCCCGAGATCGTGCTGAACGGCGTCAGCTGGATGCGGACTTTCTTTTCGCGCTCGTACTGCTTGGCGAGTTCGTTCATGAAGCCGCGCGCGCTCGCGATGTCGCCGCGCCAGATCAGGGTCGGACCGCCAGCCTTGCCGGCCGCGGGTTTCGCGGCAGGCTTCGCTGCGACAGCCGGTTTGGCTGCTGCGGGTTTCGCTTCGGCGGGTTTCGCGTCAGCGGTCTTCGCCGCCGCGGCAGCCGGCTTCGCCTCGGCGGGCTTGGCGACGGCCGGTTTTGCGGCGTCGGCCGGCTTCGCCGGCGGCGTCGCCGCGGGTTTGGCCACGGCAGCAGCGGGTTCGGCCGCCGATGCCGGCATCAGCCAGCAGGCAGCGCAGACGAGGAACAGGGCGCGCGGCAGGGCGCGGCGGAAAGGACGCGAAGTGATCACCGGTGAAAACCCGACAGAAGCTGAATCAATCGCACGATACCATGCGCCCGGCGAGCTGAGGGCGGCGGTCGCATTCACGATTGACGTGCGTCACGAAAGCGGCAGGCGCTTGGCGACGCGCGCGGCGGATCGTGCTGTCGAGGCTGCTTGGCCGCGCAGCGCCCGCGGTGTTTCGCGGGCGCTCCAAGAGGGTCGGCGTGTCATTCGCACATCACGAAGAACGCGTTCTGTCCCCGCACGATCGTCAGCAGCAGCTGGCGTGGACGGCGCTTCGCGAGCGCGGTCAAATCTTCCACATTGCGAATGTCGACCTGATTGACGGCGACGACGACATCGCCGCTGCGCAGCTGGTTCGATTCGGCGCGACTGCCGTTCGTGACGCGCGCGATCGCAACGCCGCGCAATCCCTGCTGGCGCTGCCGCTCGCCGAGATCGACGAACTGTGCCCCGACCAGACGCGGATCGAGCGTCTGGCCTTCGGCGCTCGCCGTATCGCGGCCGGCCAGCTTCGCGCTCGTCGTGATCTCGCGGCCGTCGCGCATGAGCTTGAGCTCCACGTCGCTGCCGATCGGCAGCAGCCCCTCGACGTTGTGCAGATCCTGTTCGTTGTTCACGGGCTTGCCGTTCACGCCGACGATGACGTCGCCGGCATGCAGGCCGGCCGCTTCCGCGGCGGAATCGGCCTGCACGCGCGTGACCACGGCGCCGCGACCGGGTGCCACGTCGAGCATGCGCGCGATGTCCGGCGTGAGGTTCTGCGTCTCGATGCCGAGCGATCCGCGCTTGACCGTTCCGGTCTTGACGAGCTGCTGCATCACGTCGCCGGCCAGAGTCGACGGAATCGCGAAACCGATGCCGACATTGCCGCCCGAGGGCGAAAAGATCGCCGTGTTGATGCCGACGAGTTCGCCGTTCAAGTTCACGAGCGCGCCGCCCGAATTGCCCGGATTGATCGACGCGTCGGTCTGGATGAAGTTCTGGTAGCCGAGCCCGCGCAGGCCCGAGCGCCCCAGCGCCGACACGATGCCGGAGGTGACGGTCTGATTCAGTCCGAACGGGTTGCCGATCGCGACGACGAAATCGCCGACGCGCAGGCGCGTCGAATCGGCGAGGCTCACGGCCTTGAGGTTCTCGGCCGGAATCTGGATCACGGCGACGTCGGTGTCGGGGTCGGTGCCGACGAGCTTGGCCTGAAGGGTGCGGCCGTCGCTGAGCGTGACGCTGATGTCGTCGGCGCCCTGCACGACATGGTTGTTGGTGAGCACGTAGCCCTTGGCCGCGTCGACGATGACGCCCGACCCCAGCGACTGCTCGACGCGTTCCTGCGGCTGGTTCGGCACGCCGAAGAAGCGGCGGAAGAACGGATCGTCGAGCAGCGGATCGCGCACGCGCGTGTGCGTCTTGGAAGAGATGTTCACGACGGCAGGCGTCACGCGTTCGATCATCGGCGCGAGCGACGGCAGCGCCTGACCGTCGATCACGGCCGGCAGCGCGGCTTGCGCCGGACGCTGCACCGACAGGATGGACGCGCCCGCGGCGGCGAGGCCGGCGAGGGCGGCGGAAGCCAGCACAACACGGATCAACCGGGACATGGGAACTCCGTTCGGAAAGGATGGCGACATGGACCGCCGGGTAGGGGTTTCGGTTTCCGGTTTCAATCGTTGTATTCAGCTGAACGAGGCGGACCTCGGTGGCGCCGTCTGTGAGCAACTGCAAACTCGTGCGCCGCCGTCGCCGTTCATGATCGCCTTCACGATCCCGTGATTGACACGATGGGTAGCCGGGCGTAGGTTTACCGGCGCTCGCAATCACAAGATGTTGTGCCTGTTCACCGGGGGGTAGCCCCAGCCTTTGGGGTCAAACAGGTACGGTCGCAGTGGGGGTACGACACCGATTCCGCCGGGATTCCAGGGCGGCGGTGCGTGACGCCGCGATATGACACGGGAGTACGAGCGTCCAGACCGATCACGATCGGGCCGGCATAAGGGACTCGGGAGGACGAGAGAGAAATGAGTACGGTGCGCCTTGAAGATCTCGCGCGCGGCGCGGTCAGCATTCCGTTGCAGCCTGCCTCGCAGGACATCTGGGACAAGAAATACCGCCTCAAGACCAAGCAGGGCGAGCCGGTAGATCTCTCGATCGATCACAGTTACCAGCGCATCGCCAAGGCGCTGTCGGACGTCGAAAGCACGTCCGACAAGCAGCAGTACTGGAACGAGCGGTTCCTGTGGGCGTTGCGTCGCGGCGCGATTCCGGCCGGCCGCGTCACGTCGAACGCCGGCGCGCTCGAACACAAGCCCGCGACCTCGACGATCAACTGCACCGTGTCGGGCACCATCGAAGATTCGATGGACGGCATCCTGCAGAAAGTGCACGAGGCCGGTCTCACGCTGAAGGCCGGCTGCGGCATCGGCTACGAATTCTCGACCTTGCGTCCGCGCGGCGCCTACGTGTCCGGCGCCGGCGCCTACACGTCGGGCCCGATGTCCTTCATGGATATCTACGACAAGATGTGCTTCACCGTGTCCTCGGCCGGCGGCCGGCGCGGCGCGCAGATGGGCACGTTCGACGTGAGCCATCCCGACGTCAAGGATTTCATCCGCGCCAAGCGCGAAGACGGCCGCCTGCGCCAGTTCAACCTGAGCCTTCTGATCACCGACGACTTCATGCAGGCCGTGCACGGTGACGGCGACTGGCCGCTCGTGTTTCCGATCAACATCAAGGAAAAGGACGAAGTCGATCTCGCCGACGCGAGCGCCGTGGTCTGGCGCGACTGGCCGACGACGACGAATTACGTCGTGCGCGACGACGGCCTCGTCGCGTGCAAGGTGTACGGCCACATCCGGGCGCGGCATCTCTGGGACATGATCATGGTCTCGACGTACGACTACGCCGAGCCCGGATTCATCCTGATCGACCGCGTCAACGAAATGAACAACAACTGGTGGTGCGAGAACATCCGCGCGACCAATCCCTGCGTGACCGCCGATACCTGGGTGCAGACTGCGGCCGGCCCGCGCCAGGTGGAGGAACTCATCGGCACGCCGTTCCGGGCGCGCGTCGACGGCGTCGACCACGCGAGCGGTCCGGAAGGGTTCTTCCTGACCGCGCACAAACCGGTCGTCGTGCTGCGCACGCGCGAAGGCCACAGCCTGCGTCTGACTGCGGATCATCGCGTGCGGCGCGTGACCCGGGCGACGCGCTGGGATACCGAAACGCAGTGGTGCGCCGCCGGCGAACTCGTTGGGGGCGACCGTGTATTGCTGAACGATCATCGGTCGAACGCGCGCTGGGATGGCGCGCTGAATTTCGACCAGGGCTATCTGCTCGGCCTGCTCGTCGGCGACGGCACACTGAAGGCCGAGGCGGCCGTGCTGTCGGTCTGGGCGGCGCAAGCCGTCGTAAACGGTGACGAGTCGGGTCCGCGCGCGGGCGTGCGTGCGCTCATGGCCGAGGCCGAACGCGCGGCACGCACGCTGCCGCATCGCAGCGATTTCGACGGCTGGTCCGCCGTGAGCGGACGAAGCGAATGGCGACTGAAGTCGGCGGCGTTGCGCGATCTCGCGAACTCGCTCGGACTTCGTCCCGGCAACAAGGCCGTCACGCCGGCGCTCGAGAAAACTTCGAGCGACGCGTACCGCGGCTTCCTGCGCGGCTTCTTCGATGCCGACGGCAGCGTTCAGGGCAGCCAGCTCAAAGGCGTTTCGATCCGTCTCGCGCAGTCCGATCTCGCGCGTCTGGAAGCCGTGCAGCGCATGCTGTTGCGTCTGGGCATCGCGTCGACGATCTATCCCAACCGTCGCGTCGCCGGCACGGCCGTGCTGCCCGACGGCAACGGCGGCAGCGCGACTTATGCGACCGCGGCGCAGCACGAGCTCGCGATTGCCGGCGAAAACGTGCAGCGCTATGCGGAACTCATCGGTTTCAGCGACAGCGACAAGGGCGCGCAACTCTCGCGCCTCTGCGCAGCGTACCGCCGTGCACCGAACCGCGAACGCTTCCACGCCACCGTCGCCGCGGTCGAACCCGCCGGCGAAGAAGCCGTCTACGACGTGCAGGTTCCCGGCATCAACACCTTCGACGCCAACGGCCTGCACGCGCACAACTGCGGCGAGCAGCCGTTGCCGCCGTACGGCAGCTGCCTGCTCGGCTCGGTCAACCTGACCGTGTTCGTGCGCGATCCGTTCGGGCCGAAGGCGCGCTTCGACTGGGACGAATACCGCGAAGTCGTGCGCGTGTTCACGCGCATGCTCGACAACGTGGTCGAGATCAACGGCCTGCCGCTCGAACAGCAGCGCCAGGAAATCCTGTCCAAGCGCCGTCACGGCATGGGTTATCTCGGTCTCGGTTCGACCATCACCATGCTCAAGCTGCGCTACGGCTCGAAGGAAGCCTGCGCGTTCACCGAGGACGTCAGCCGCGAGATGGCCCTGGCCGGCTGGGAAGTCGGCCTCTCGCTCGCACAGGAGAAGGGGCCGGCTCCCGTGCTCGCGCAGGACTACACGGTGACGACGGCGATGCTGCGGCAGCGACCCGAGATGGAACGCGACGGCTGGAAGGTCGGCGACGCGATCCCGGGCCGCGTGCTCCATGCGCACTACAGCCGCTACATGCAGCGCGTCGCGAGCGTAGCGCCCGAGCTCGTGAATGCGCTCGCCGAGCACGGTTCGCGCTTCACGCACCCTTCCTCGATCGTGCCGGGCGGCGCGATCTCGCTGTCGCTGGCCAACAACGCGTCCAACGGCATCGAGCCCTCGTTCGCGCACCACTACTCGCGCAACGTGATCCGCGAAGGCAAGAAGAGCAAGGAAAAGGTCGAGGTGTTCAGCTTCGAGCTGCTCGCCTACCGCGAACTCATCAACGCCAAGGCGATGCCGTTCTCCGACAAGCCCGACGAGAAGCTGCCCGACTATTTCGTCTCGGCCGACGACATCACGCCGACCGAGCACGTCGACATCCAGGCCGCCGCGCAGAAGTGGATCGACTCGTCGATCTCCAAGACCGCGAACGTGCCGACCGATTACCCGTACGAAGACTTCAAGGACATCTACACCTACGCCCATGCGCAGGGGCTCAAGGGCTGCACCACGTTCCGCTTCAATCCGGCCGCGTTCCAGGGCGTGCTGGTCAAGGAAGCGGACCTGGAGAACACCATCTACCGCTTCGAACTCGACGACGGCAGCATCGTCGAAGTGAAGGGCAACGAGCAGATCGAGTACGACGGCGAGACGCATACCGCGGCCAATCTGTTCGACGCGCTCAAAGAGGGTTACTACGGCAAGTTTTGAGCGGGCGCGGAATGGAGTAATGTCCACACCGCAACACCCGATCATCTGACCAACCCGTACGAGGAGCTGGAGGGTTCTTATGCAAACCGTAGGTGAAGCTGTAAGCAATGCGATCGAGGCGGTCAAAGAGACCGCGCAGAACGTCGGCGAAGCCGTCGCCGAGAAGACCGAGGCGGCCGTGGCCAGCGTGAGCGCGGCGGCTTCCGACGCGAAGGAGGCCGTGACCAAGCGCGCCAAGGCGGCCGTCAAGAAGGTCAAGGAAGTGAAGGACGCCGCGCAGGAAACGGTCAAGAACGCGGTCGAGAAAGCGAAGAAGGCCGTGACCAAGGCCAAGCCCGCGGCGAAGAAGGCAGCCAAGAAGGTCGCGAAGAAGGCCGCCGGCACGAAGGCGGCGACGAAGAAGTCGGCTGCGAAGAAAGCCGCACCGGCGAAGAAGGCCGCGGTGAAGAAAGTCGCGAAGAAAGCCGCGAAGAAGGTAGCCAAGAAGGCCGCGGGCAAGAAGGCCGCGACGAAGAAGGCACCGGCGAAGAAAGCGCCCGCGAAGAAAGTCGCGAAGAAGGCCGCCGGCAAGAAGGCGGCGGTGAAGAAGGCCCCGGCGAAGAAAGCGCCGGCCAAGAAAGCGGCGAAGAAGGCGGCCAAGCGCCGTTGAGCAACCCAGCCTTCCGTCCGCACCAACCCTGGATAAGGGGCGCGGACGGAAGTGATGCCGCGGCGGCGAGGCTGCGTCGCGGTATTTACTGGCGGTGTGAAAGTGCGCCGGTCGTCAGGTTCGTTGCAGCGCGCTCGCGCCGCGCACGATCCGACGGCGTCGCTTCCGCATCAGCAAGACCCACTGCCAAGTAAGCGCGGCAACGCGCCACAGCCTTGTTTCCACTCCGCGTCGGTACGCCGGCGCGGAGACCCTTTCGGCGCCGCGCACCGGTTCCGGAAGCTCTTTCCGCCGGACGCCGCAGGGCGCGCCGGCCTATGGCCGCACGGTTCGGGAACTGCGTCATGTCGATCAAGATCACGAAGAAGATCAAGGGCTACAGCGTCGAGAAGCCGAGCGACAAGGCGGCTCAGGTCACGACCACGCTGGCACCTGTCGCCGCGGCACCCGAGCCGCCGATGGCCGAAGTGATCCAGATGCACGAGAAGGTCGAGCGCCCCGACACGCTGATCGGCGCGACCTACAAGATCAAGTCGCCGCTGTTCGAGCACGCGCTCTACGTGACCATCAACGACATCGTGCTGAACCAGGGCACGCCGCACGAGTCGCGCCGGCCGTTCGAGATCTTCATCAACTCGAAGAACATGGACCACTTCCAGTGGATCGTCGCGCTGACGCGCATCATGTCCGCGGTGTTCCGCAAGGGCGGCGACGTGACCTTCATCGTCGAAGAGCTCAAGGCCGTGTTCGATCCGCGCGGCGGCTACTTCAAGGCCGGCGGCGTCTACATGTCGTCGATCGTCGCCGAGCTCGGCGCCGTGGTCGAACAGCACATGAAGTCGATCGGCCTGATCCACGATCCCGAACTCAGCGCCGAACAGCGCGCCCTGATCGCCGAGAAGCGCTCGGCCTACGAGCAAGCCGCAAAAAAAAAATCTGACGTAGCCGACACGCGCCAGGCCGGCGGCATTTCGGCCGACCTCGCCGGCGCCGCGTCGAGCGCGCGCGAATCGACCGGCGCGAGTGCATTCCCG
>CAMLSI010000169.1 GCA_946482585.1 uncultured Lysobacteraceae bacterium | reverse complement strand
ATGGCTCAAGCCGTATACCGATGCGACGCTCGAGGATCTCGCGCGGACCGGCGTGCGCTCGATACAGGTGCTGTGTCCGGGTTTTGCGGTCGATTGCCTCGAGACGCTCGAGGAGATCGCGGTCGAGAACCGCGAGCGTTTCCTGCACGCTGGCGGCGAGCGCTACGAATACATTCCGGCGCTCAACGACAGCGACGATCAGATCGACGCGCTCGCTGTGCTCGTGCGCGAGCACGTACAGGGGTGGGTCAGCGTCGGTGATGCCGCCGGGGTGCCGCATGTCGCCGCATGAGTTCGCGATCGAACTGCCGCACATCACCTTGGCCGCACAAGGCTGGGGCGATCCGGCGCTGCCGCCGCTGCTCGCGGTACACGGCTGGCTCGACAACGCCGCTTCGTTTTCCGGGTTGGCGCCGCTCCTGGCTTCGCGTTTTCATGTCGTCGCGATCGATCTGCCGGGCCATGGACGCTCGGCGCACCGACCTGCCGGCGCCTGGTATCACTACGTCGAATACCTCGCCGATATCCAGGCGGCGGCGACGGCGCTGGGGTGGTCGCGATTCTCGCTGCTCGGGCATTCGCTGGGCGGCGCGGTTGCGAGTATTTTCGCGGCCGCGCAGCCTGGTTCGATCGAGTGCCTGCTGCTGGTCGAGTCGCTCGGACCGTTGACGGCGACGCCCGAACTCGCGCTCGACCAGTTGCGTCGCGGATTGAACCAGCGCGCCGAGTTCTCTGCGAAATCCCTGCGCGTGTTCGCCGATCCGGCCATGGCGGTGCGTGCGCGCATGCAGGCCAATGATCTCGGCGAGGCCGCGGCGACGGCGCTGGTCGAGCGCGGACTCGCCGCCGTGCCCGGAGGCTGGTCGTGGTCGAGCGATGCGCGCCTGACGCTGGCGTCTCCGTTGCGCTATACCGAAGCGCAGATCCAGAACATTCTGCGCGGCATCGCCGCGCCGACCTGCGTCGTGCTCGCCGAACCGGCGACATCGTATCTGCCCGCGGCGATGATGCAGGCGCGCGCCGATTGCGTCGCAAAGATCGAGGTGCATCATCTGCACGGCAACCACCATCTGCACATGGAACATGCCGATGCTGTGGCCGCCGTGTTCCACGCGTTCTGCGAGCGCGACCGCGCCTGAGCCCCCGGCGCGCGACTAGGGATCGATCAGGCGCGACAGCTCGGCCTTGAGCGCGTGGCCCTTTTCGCGCAGCCAGTCGCGCTGGATCTTCCAGTCCGGATAGAAGCTCGCGACGAGATTCCAGTAGCGCGGCGAGTGATTGCGGATCCTCAGATGACAGAGCTCGTGCACGACGACGTACTTGAGCGCTGCCGGCGGCGCGAGTGCGAGCGCGAGATCGAGCGTCATGCAGTCGCGCGTGTCGAGGCTTCCCCAAAGGCTCTTCAGCGGCCGCACGCGCACGGCGACGGGTGAGGCCTGCAGTTCCGAGGTGTAGCGGGCGAGCAGGCGCGACACGTCGCGGCGGATCTGCGCATCGAGGTAGGAACGCAGCAACGCGCGCGCTGCGGGCAGCGCCCGTTTGCCGTTGATCTGGGGCAAGGTCAGGACGAGCCGGTCGCCGTCCAGCGCGATGCTCGGAAACGCGCCCTCGCGCCAGAGCATCTGTGTCGTCTCGCCGCGCAGCGGGATCAGGGTCGGCGCTCCAGGCAGCAGCGGAGGCGGACCCGAAGCATCGAGCTGCAACTGGTCGAGTTTGCGTTCGAGCCAGTCGACGTGCTTGCGCAGGAACGCGAACACCTGGGCCGGATGGGTGCCTTCCGGGTACGACAGGCGCGCGCCGCTCGAGGTCACGGTCAGGCGCAATCGGCGCGCCTGCGGGTGCGCTTTCTTGAGCACCTTGATCGTCTCGCCGTTCGGCGTCGACAGTTCGAGGTAATGGTTGTCGTCCGGGGCCATGCCTGTTCCTCACCCATCCGCCCGGCGCAGGCGCCGGACGCGGTTCAAACGGACAATCCCTTGCTCTGGTCCGGTTCCGCCGTTGCCGACCGTTCCGGAGTCCTCGATTCTGGCCGTGCCGTGTTTCAACGATCTGTCGGACGCGGCAGGCGGAACCATTCGTCGAGTTTGCCGAGCAGGCGTTCTACTTCCAGCGTCATCAGCGCCATGCGCGAGTCGAGCTCGGCGGCGGCCGAATCGGCGTCGGTCTCCTTCAGTTCGTCGAGCACCTGGTCGAGAAAGCGCAGCTTGCGGATGACGAGATCCTCGCCAAGCACGAAGCTGATGCGGTCGTCGAAGGTCAGGCCGAGCTGGAACACCTGCTTGCCGGTCTTGAGGTGCTCGCGCACCTCGTCAGTTTCAAGGTCCTGGCGGCGGCAGCGCACGATCGCACCGGACTCGGCCGGATCGCGCAGCTCGCACTCGTCCGCCAGGGCCAGAGCGGCCGGTAGATTGCCACTAACCACCCAGTCCGTCATCAAGGTCCGGGGCGACTCTTCGGGCGCCATCGGCGTGGCCGGGAACGTGCCGGTGGCCTCGCGCAGTTCGGACAGGACTTCCTCGGCGGACTTGCGGCTCGAGGTGTCGACGACGAGCCAGCCGTTCTTGAGGTCGAGATAGGCCAGCATCCGGTACGGCTTCACGAACGCGCGCGGCAGGAAATCGGTCAGGATCTCGTCCTTCATGCGCTTGCGCTCTTTGGCCCCGACGCGCCTGCCCTGTTCTTCGTTGATCTTCTGCAAACGTGCCGACAATTCTTCGTTGACTACCGAGCCCGGCAGTAACTTGTCCTCGCCCCCGAGGGCCACGAGCGTGTACGGCCCGACTTTGTGCGTCAGCGCTTCGGCGTTGCGGCCATGCGGCGAGACGAAGCCGCGTGTGGATTGTTCCAGCGGCCCGCAGGGGCGCAGGCGTTTTTCTTCGAGTGGGCTATCGAGGTCGGCCAGCGATTCGGCCATGGCTTCGGAGAAGCGGAACAGCGTCAGATTGCGGAAGAACATGGAACCCCGTGGGGTGGGTCCGAGCCCACCGGTGCGTGAAAAGAAGGCGGTATCGGCCGCGGTCGGCGAGGCTAGTCGGCGGCCGTCTCAATTCCTGCGTCGGCCGGCTCGCCGCGCAGCCAGTCGCCGGCGCTGGCGCGCGCGTCGCTGCGGCTGCCGAGTGCGGCGAAGTTGAACAGCTCGCGATCGGCGAGCTGCGACGGCGACACGTCGCCGATCGCGCGGAACACGTTCTCGACGCGGCCGGGAAACTGGCGTTCCCAGTCCGAGAGCATGGCCTTGATCGCCTTGCGCTGCAGGTTTTCCTGAGAGCCGCACAGGTTGCACGGCATGATCGGAAACGCCCTGGCGGCGGCATAGTCGGCGATGTCGTCTTCGCGGCAATAGGCCAGCGGCCGGATCACGACGTTGCGGCCGTCATCCGAACGCAGCTTGGGCGGCATTGCCTTGAGCTTGGCCTGATGAAACAGATTGAGGAACAGCGTCTCGACGATGTCGTCGCGATGGTGGCCGAGCGCGATCTTGGTGAAACCCTCGGCGGCCGCGTGATCGTAGAGATTGCCGCGCCGCAGGCGCGAGCACAGGCTGCACATCGTGCGGCCTTCGGGGATCACGCGTTTGACGACGCTGTAGGTGTCCTGTTCCAGAATCGTGTACGGCATGCCGATCGATTCGAGATAGGTCGGCAAGGTCCGCGCGTCGTAGCCGGGCTGTTTCTGATCGAGGTGTACCGCGTGCAGCTCGAACGTGACCGGCGCTTTCGCCTGCAGCTGGCGCAGCAGATCGAGCAGCGTGTACGAATCCTTGCCGCCCGACAGGCAGACCATGACACGGTCGCCGTCCTCGATCATGTGGAAATCGGCAATTGCCTGGCCGACCTGGCGGCGCAAGCGCTTGGCCAGCTTGTTGGCGTTGATTTCCTGCTTGCGGACGGCGGCGATGCTCATGGGCGGAACGGCGGGCGAAGACCGCGATTGTAGCAGCGCCGGCGGCGCGGCCCGTTCGTGGGCTACGAGCGACCGCCGAAGCCCGCTACACTCGGCCGACTTTCCACGCCGCGCGCCGATGCACCAGGACCCTGCCGAAATCACGCGTCAGCTGATCGAACTGCGCATCGAACACCGCGATCTCGATGCGGCGATTCAGCGCCTGTCCACCGACAACGCCAGCGACGAGCTGCAGCTCAAGCGTCTGAAGAAGCGCAAGCTCCGGCTCAAGGACATGATCGCCTACCTCGAGAATCAGCTGATTCCGGATCAGCCGGCCTGAACCGCGAGTCGCGGTTGCATCGCACCGCGCGGGAGGCCGAACGCGATCGACGCGAGCGCGACGAGCGCGAGCAGCCAGCCGTAGTGCACCTGACCGACGAGTTCCAGTGGCGACGCTTTCGCGATCGACGCGGCGAGCAGGATCTGCGCGCCGTACGGCAGCACGCTCTGCGTCACGCAGGCGAATACGTCAAGGAGGCTTGCGCTGCGTGCGGGGCTGACGCCGTGGCGTTCGGCGATCTCGCGCGCGGTGCTGCCGCTGATCAACAATGCGACCGTATTGTTGGCCGTGAATACATCGGTCAAGGTCGACACGGCCGCTAGCGAGAGCTCGCCGCTGCGCCGGCCGAGGCGTCCACCGGCGATGGCGGCGACGCGCGCGGCGAGCCACGTCAATCCGCCCTGCGCGCGCGCCAACGCGGCCAGGCCGCCGATCAGGAGCGACAGCAGCGCGATCTCGAACATGCCCTCGAAGCCCGCGTAGACATCGTTGCCGAATGCGGCCGGCGTGTAGCCGGTCTTGAGGGCAACGCCGGCCAGGCCGGCCAGGATCAGGCCAACGCCGAGCACGATCAGTGCGTCGACGCCGATCAGTGCCAGCACGAGCACGACGAGATACGGCAGCGCGAGCCACGGCGAGGCCTGCGGCACCGCAGGCGTGGCGGTTCCGCCGCCGAGCACGGCGAGCAGCACGAGGCAGGCCAGCGCCGCCGGCAGCGCGAGCCAGAAATTCGCGCGGAACTTGTCGCGCAGGCTCGCACCCTGCAGGCGTGACGCGGCGATCGCGGTATCCGAGATCACCGACAGGTTGTCACCGAACGTCGCGCCGCTGAGTACCGCGCCGAGCGCCAGCGCCGGCGCGATGCCGGCGGCTTCGGCGACGCCGAGTGCGATGGGCGCGACCGCGGCGATCGTGCCCATCGACGTGCCCATCGCGAGGGCGACGAAGCCGGCGACGAGAAACAATCCCGGCAGCGCGAGCCATGACGGCACCGCATTCAACGTGAGCCAGACCACGGCGTCGACGCCGCCGATCGCCTTGCTGACCGCGGCGAACGCGCCCGCGAGCAGGAAGATCAGGCACATCAGCATCACGTCGCTGTTGCCCATGCCGCCGAGGAAGGTGTCGAGCGGCCGTTCGCGGCGCGCGAGCCAGAACGCGAGCGCAATCGCCGGAAGGATCGCGACGGGCGCACGCAGTTGATAGAACGCGTCGGGGTGGCCTTGCAGCGTGAACCACAGGCCGGTGCCGAGAAACAGCGACAGAAAAACGCCGAGCGGCAACAGCGCCCGGGCAGAAAGCGGAGCGGACATGAAACTCTCGAAAAGGAGGCGCGAAGCGCCGTGCTGCATGGCAGCATAGACGGCTATACGGCTGGATCGAAATGCCGTCGTCCGAAGCTCTTATGTCCGATCGGGCATATGCCGGCCGGCGTGAAGGGGCGTAAGGGGTTTGGCGCCGTCGGCCTGCCGCGCCGACGCGCGGCTCTCTCATCGCCGAGATGGCTGCGCGTAAGCGCGCACTCGGGTTCGTGCACGCCGCACGCTACCCAGAAGCTCCAGGCGCCGAATCCGGCATGCGGTCGTCGTTTCCTTTCAGGCGGCCCTGTCGGCGGCAATATCGGGAGCGACCGTTTTCGGCGGCGGCGCGAGCTTGAGGATGCCGTGTCGGATCTCGCGGCTCAGGATGACTTTCGCGTCCTTGGCCACGATCGCGAGCGCCGCGTCGAAATCGAGCTTGCCGGCATCGTCGGTCCATACGACTTTGCGTTCACGCAATTGCTGGATGAAACCCTTGAACAGCGCCTTGTCGAAGAATTCCGGCGCATTGAGCTCATGCAGCAAGGTCAGGCGCTGTGCCGTCAGCGAGCAGAGGTTCTCGAGTTCGGCCGCGCTCATCGTGTGCGGCCCGTGCTTCACGAGTACCGCGATCGTGATGTAGTAGCGCTCGAACGCCTGCAGCAGGCTGTGCGCGAGCGTGCGCAGCTGGAACGCCGCGTCGCCCTGGCCCGCGCCGCGATTGAGCACGCGGCCTTCGGCGTCGGGCGTCAGCACGCCGCGGCGGATGAAGAAATCGACCGTGGCCTGTATGCGCTCGACGAAGCCGGCCTCGTCCCAGGGCAGGAACAGTTCCGACTGGATGAACGGATAGATGAGTTTCGACAGCCGCAGCAGCGACGCACGCGCCATGCGGCGGTTGTTGATGAAGCAGCACGCGATCCAGGCCGACGCCGCAAACAGGTGCAGCACGTTGTTGCGGAAGTAGGACAGCAGGGTCGCCTGCTTGCCTTCGCTCGTGAGCACGTCGCCGAGCGGGTGGCGGATGCGGCGGATCCACTGCATCTTTTCGCCGTAGGCGATGATCTCCTTCGCCGACTTCGCGGTCAGCGTGACGCGTTCGGCGTACGGCAGCTCCGAAAGCAGATCTTTGTACAGGTCCAATTGTGTAATGAGATCGGCTTCGGCCATCGCATGCTTCGGTGTCGCGAGCAGCGCGACGGCGAGCAGGTTGATCGGATTGACATCGGCTGCGCCGTTGATGCTGACCTGGATGCGCTCGGCCAGCGCGTCGACGCTGCGGCCGAACCATTCGGGCTTGTCGTCATCGGCGCTCGCGCGCCAGTCCGGCGCTTCGCGCTGCAGCAATTCCTCGAGGAACACCGGTTCGCCGAAATTCACGGCGACGCGGCCGTAGTGTTCGCGCAGCTTCTTCACCGAGCGCATCAGGCCGAACAGCGATTCCTTCTGTTTGGGCTGGCCCGACAGCTCGCCGATGTAGCTGTTGCCTTCCATCAGCTTCTCGTAGCCGATGTAGACCGGCTGGAACACGACCGGGCGGCGCGATTCGCGCAGGAACGCGCGCAGGGTCATCGCGAGCATGCCGGCCTTCGGCTGCAGCAGGCGGCCCGTGCGGGAACGGCCGCCTTCGATGAAGTACTCCATCGATACGCCGCGCGCGAACAACTGGCTCACGTATTCGGTGAATACGGCCGAGTACAGCGCGTTCGCCTTGAAGCTGCGGCGCAGGAAGAACGCGCCGCCGCGGCGCAGCAGCGGTCCGACCAGCGGCAGGTTCAAATTCACGCCCGCGGCGATGTGCGGCGGCACGATGCCGTTGGTGTAGAGCAGCCAGCTCACGAGCAGGTAGTCGATGTGGCTGCGATGACACGGCACATAGATGATTTCGTGCCCGGGCGCGACGGCGCGCACGCGATCGAAATGGTTCATCGTCACGCCGTCGTAGAGCTTGTTCCAGAAGCTGTGCAGCATGAACGACAGCGAGCGCACGACCGGATGCGAGTAGTCGGCTGCGATTTCGATCGCGTACTCGTGCGCGCGACGCAGCGCCTGTTCGCGCGGAACCGATTCCTTCGCCGACGTCGTCGCGATCACCTGCTGCACCGATTCGGCATTGACGACCGCGTCGACGATGGTGCGGCGATGCGAAAGATCGGGTCCGATGACGGCGGCGCGGATGCGGCGGAAATGCGCGCGCAGCACGCGCGAGATCTTGCGAACCGTCCGTTCGCGCGGCTCGCCCTGTTCTTCGGCGATCACGCGACGCAGCGATACCGGTGCGGAGAACTGCACATGGGTGTCGCGACCGTTGAGCAGCAGCGCGAGCACGCGACGGAAACGGCCGACGACGACCCAGTTTTCCGAGAACAGCACGCTGAACCAGCCCGACTGCCGGCTCGGCGCACGGCCGACGAAGATCGAAACGGGTACGAGCTGTATGTCCTGATCCGGCAGCAGTTCGAGCTGCGCGACGAGTTCGGCCAGCGGCTGTGTCGGCGGGCGCCGGCGGGCCGGATTCCAGAACAGGCTGTTGCGCATCGACGTCGCGAAGTAGCTGCGCTTGCGGCGCGTCGATACGTTCGGCAGCGGAGCCAGCGCCGACGGCAGACCGGCTTCGCGACAGGCCTGTTCGAGAATCAGTGCGTCGGACAGGCCGTAGCGTTCGGTGACGTAGCAGACCGGCACGCCGGGCAGCAGCAGGCCGCGCGGGCTGGCCGGGTCGGGTTTGATGCGGATCCAGGATTCGAGCAGGCGCCCGAACAGTCGCAGGCGCCAGGGTACGCGCGGCGTATCGTCGGCGCGCTCGGGAGTAGTGAGGTCATCCATCCCGCGATTGTAACCGCGACAAAAAAGAACGCCGCCCGGGGGCGGCGTTCGATTGCGTTAGCGGCGCGTTAAATCGCGCCGTCAAATCGCGATTTGCCTCAGTTGGTCGCCGGTGCCGGTGCGGCGGCCGGTTCGGACACGGCGGCGTCCTTCTTCTTCAGGCCTTCCAGCATTTCCTTGCCGTACCAGCGTTCGCCGACCTTGACCAGGTCGCTCTCGGCGCTCAGCGGCGTGTTCAGCAGCGTGTAGCTGATCTTGACCTTGGCCGTGCTGGCGTCGGACGAAATCGTTTCGGCCTTGATCGAATCCAGCGTCTGGTCGATCGAGAAACCGTACAGCGCGAGCACGTCCTTGACGCCGAGATAGGCCACGCCGGCCTTGCTCATCGCCTGTTCGTAGCTCAGCGCGCGCGCTTCGTCGAGCGTCTTCAGGTTGATCTTGCGCGCGGTGTCGCAAACGATCTTGATCGCTTTCTGCGCGAGCGCCGGATCGGTGAACTTCGCGGTCGTGACCCAGTTGCCCAGCGCATCGACGGCCTGCGAAGCCTGCAGCTTCTGCGCTTCGTTGAGTTCCTGGTTCTGCTGGATCGAGCTTTGGATGACGCCCTTGCCCATCGCGACCATCATCGGCATCTGCTGTGCCATCTGCGCATCGAGTTCCTTGAGCTTCGGCTCCAGTTCGGCCCAGAGCTTGGCTTCGGCGTCCGGTGCGGTCAGCTTGGCCATGTTCTCGGCGAACTTGGCCTTGTCTTCCTCGGTCGCCGGTTCCTTGTTCATGTCCTTGGCGTAATCCGCCTTGGCCTTGGCATATTCTTCCGGCGGCAGCACGCTCTGCATGAGGCCGTCGATGTTGCCGGTCTTCAGATGGCCGATCGGCGCCATGATCGCGCCTTCCGGCGTGGCGGCGGCCTTCGCGGCGACGGCAGGAGGCGGAGCGGACGGCGGCTCATCCTTGCCGCAGCCCACCAGAGCGAGACCGAGAGCCGCGGCGAGCGCGACGCGAGCGAATTTCGTGGACATGTTTTTCCCCAAGGGTTCTATTGGTGAAACAGCGATGCACTCTAGCCGAGTGCGGCTATGCATTCCAGCGAACGCGAGCCGGCGCAAAATCCCGACATTCGGACAAAGAAAAGCCCGGTCGTCCTTTGGAACGATCCGGGCGAATTCCGGCAGAACCGGAGGGGGAATCGCATTGTCGGGCGCGGTCGGCTATGTGGAATTATTGCCGCGTCTGGTTCAGGTACGGCGTGCATCGTACTGGCTGAATCGAGCTAATGCAATACCTCACAATGCATGCTTCAGCGCATTGAATATCAACAGTTTTTCTGCATGCTCAGGCGGTTTTCCGGACTCAGCCACGCGCCAGCGTGTCCGAGATGGTCTGCTGCATAGCGAGCGCGGCGGCGCGCGGGTCCTCGGCGTGACGAATGGGCCGACCCACGACGATGTAATCGGCGCCCGCGGTGAATGCCTGGGCCACGTCGAGCGTACGCTTCTGATCGTCGCTGTTGCCGATCGGCCGTATGCCCGGACAGACCGTGATCAGCGCGTGATCCACTTCGCGCCGCAGTGCCGGCACTTCGAGTCCGGACGACACGACGCCGTCGCAGCCGGCCTCCAGTGCGGCCTTCGCGCGCGACAGCACGAGCTGCTCCGGTTCGCAGCGGAAACCGAGATCGTCGAGATCGTGCTGGTCGAGGCTCGTCAGTGCGGTCACGGCGAGCAGGCGGATATTGCCCTTGACCTGCGCGGCCGCGCGCATCATGCCGTCGTTGCCGTGAATGGTGCAGAAGTATACCGGGTAGCGCGTGAGT
>CAMLSI010000168.1 GCA_946482585.1 uncultured Lysobacteraceae bacterium | reverse complement strand
CGCTGCCGGTCAGGATCTCGATGCGATCCACCATGCCGAGTGGAATATTGGAAATGTCCGTAAAGTTGCTGCGTCCCTTGAACGGCATCGGAAAGTCGGCGATGCGGCGGCCGTTCACCAGCACGAGCGTGTGGTTCGGGCCGAGGCCGCGCAAGTCGACCTGTTGCGCGCCCGGCGAAAAGTCGGCGCCGCTCGCCGACTGCTGGCTCTGCGTCTCGCCGCCGTTCTGCGTCATCGCGCGCAGCACGTCGGGCACGGTCGTGAAGCCGGCCGCCTTGATTTCCTGCGCGGTGATCACGCTGACCGGCGCCGGCCCTTCGATCTGCGCGCGCGGAATGCGCGAGCCCGTGACCTGCACGCTTTCGAGTTCGACGACCGGGCGTTCGGGCGCGGCTTCCGGTTCGGCACGCGTTTGCGGCGGCATCGTCGCGGGCTGCCGTACGATGACCATCGCGCCCGACGTGTCGCGTTTGAGGCCGTAACCGCTGCCGCGCAGCAGGCGTTCGAGCGCGTCGGCCGCGGTCATCGTGCCTTTCACGCCGCTCGTGCGCAGGCCTTTGAGCTCGTCGGCGGAGTAGACGAACTGCGCGCCGGACTGGCGTGCCAGTGCATCGAGTGCCGTGACGAGATCGCCTGCCGGCACGTCGATCGCTTCGTTCGTGTTCTGCGCCTGCGCCGCCAGTGCGGCGCTGCATGCCAATGCCAGTACGAGCTTTCGAACACCTTGTCGCATCGCCATCCCCCTGGTTCGGCGCACCCCGGCGCCTGCGCCAGTCATGACGAACGAGGCGGCGCGATCCCGCCTGTCGGCCTCAACGGCTGTACAACACGATCCGATCCGCTTCGCGTTCGGCGCGCACGGGCAAGGCCTGTTCGACCAGGTTCGCGAACACTTCGGCGTTGGACCAGCGGAAGCTGCCGCCGATGCGAAGCTGCGCGGCGGCCGCATCGCCGACGACGAGCGGTCGCGTGTTGTATCGATTGAATTCCGCGACCGCGACCGCGAGCGGCGTGTCGAGAAACACGAGATGGCCGCGGCGCCAGTCGAGTGCGCGTTCCGCGTCGGCGATCGACCCGGCGCGCACCATCACGCCGCTCGCGTTCGCAACGGCGCTGCTGCCCGCGGGCAGCAAAGTGACGGGCTGGCCGCGACCATCGCCGGGCGAGGCTTCGAGCCGTACCGTGCCTTCGCTCACGACGACGCGAACCTCGTCGCCGTCGCGGCGCACGGCGAAACGCGTGCCGACCGCGACGATGCGGCGATTGCCGGCCTGCACCGCGAACGGTCGTGCCGCATCTTTCGCCACGTCGAAATAGGCTTCGCCCTGACGCAGGTCGATGAGACGTTCGCGCCGCGACAGCGCGACATCGATCGCGCTGTCGCTGCTCAGCGTCGCGGCCGAGCCGTCCGCGAGCGCGATTTCCTGCAGGTTGCCGATCGTCGTGCGGTACGCGATCGGTTCGACGTGCTCGAAGCGGCGCCAGCCCCAGAATGTCGCGATCGCAAACAGCACGAGCGCCGCGGCGGCGATGGCGCGGCCGCGGCGCGGCGGTGGCCGCAGGGAGGCGCGCCGCGCGCGCGCGCCGACGCGCAGGATCGGCGTCGGAACATCGTCGGTCGTGCGCGTCGTCGTCGACCGCAATCCGAACGGCACCTGCGACCAGCGGCCGCGCTGCGGCAATTCACCGGGCGGCACGCCGGCGCCGAGCGCCTTGAGCCGTCCGCTCTCGTCCCAGGCCGCTTCCAGGCGCAGCAGCGCGATGCGGTGTGCCGTGGATTCGGCAAGCCAGGACTCCAGCGCGGCTGCCTCGGCGCGCGACCAGTCGCCGGCGTCGCGGCGCGCCAGCCATGCGGCCGCGGCCTGTTCAATCTGTCTGCTGTCTGTGCTCATGTCCGACTTACTCCACGCGTCTCGTGCCGCGCCGTTGCGCGCCGCGGCCGGCAGCCTTGGGCGCCGGCGAACGGCCGTGGTAATGCTCGGCGAGCAGACGCATGCCTTTCGCGATCTGTTTTTCGACGGCCTTCTCGCTGATGCCCAGGCGCGCCGCGACCACTTTCTGCGGCAACTCCTCGACCCGGCGCAGCCATACGATCTGGCGGCAACGCTCGGGCAACCGGTCCAGCGCCGCGGCGAGATGCTTGAGGATCTGCCGCGCGCCGAGGCGTTGCTCCGGCGACACCTCGTCTACCAAGACGTTCAGGGACTCGAAATCACCCGCCGGTTCGATCGAGACGACGCGGCCGCGCCGCAGCCGGTCGGTCATCAGATGACGCGCGGTCGCGAACAGGAACGACTTGGGCTGCTGCGGCAGGCTTTTCGCCGCAGCTTCGTAGACGCGCACGTAGACTTCCTGACGCAGGTCGTGCAGGTCGTCGCTGTGCGACCAGCAACGGCGCAGGTACTGCACGAGTGCAGCTTCATGCACGAGGATTTCGCGAACGAACCAGGCGTCGAGAGGCATGTCCATCGCGCGACGATAGCCGATCGCACGGGGTCCGCGCTCGACGCCGTTCGCGGCCTTGGTCGCGTAGGGAAGATCCGCGCTGCTTCGTCTCCGATGCAATTCGCCCAGCGGAGAGTCGCGATGCGCCTGTCGATCGTCCGTGTCCTGGTTTGCGCGGCCCTGTTCGCCGTCACGGCGTTCGCTCAGCGCGCGTTCGCGGCCGACGCGAGCGGCGAGGGTTACCGCTATTACGAAATCGGCGACATCAAGGCCGCCGGGACCGGGGAGAGGCGGCCAGGCATGCTCCTCGTCGGCGGCGGCGACTGGCCCTACGACGGATTCCGCTGGTTCATCGAACGCGCCGGTCATGGCCGCATCGTGATCCTGCGCGCTTCGGGCGATGTCGAGGCGCAGAAGGAATTCTTCGAGGACATCGGCGGCATCACCGCGGCGCAGACGCTGGTGTTCAGCGATCGCCGCGCCGCGAGCGACCCGCGCGTGCTCGACATCGTGCGCGGCGCCGACGGTCTGTTCCTCGCCGGCGGCGACCAGGCCAACTACGTGCGCTACTGGAAAGGCACGCCGCTCGCCGCGGCGATCAGCGAGCACGTGCGCGCCGGCAAGCCGATCGCGGGCACGAGCGCGGGCCTCGCAGTCCTCGGGGCCTTTGTCTACGGCGCGCTCGACGGCGGCAGCCAGACCTCGCCCGACGCGCTGGCCGATCCGGCCGGGCCGCAGTCCACGCTCGTCGACGATTTCCTGCACCTGCCGTTTCTCGGCGACGTCATCACGGACAGTCATTTCGACCAGCGCGCGCGACAGGGCCGGCTCATCGCCTGGATCGCGCGCCTCGTCCACGAGCGCGGACGGCCGGATATCGCCGGGCTCGGCGTCGACGAATACACCGCGCTCGCGATCGACGGCGGCGGCGAGGCGCGTGTGTTCAGCGGCAACGGCGGCCATGTCTGGTTGCTCCGACCGTTACGTGCGGCCGATGTCTACGCGCCGGGCAAGCCGCTAAGCTTCCGCGCCGTGCCCGTGGTCGGCCTGGGCACCGACAGCGTGCTGCATCTGCCGCAGTTCCGCGTCGAGAGGCCCGCGTTCCGGGCCGTCTACGATGTCGAGGCCGGCGAGCTGCGGCGCCGGGACGACGCGATCGCGGATGCAAAGCCGCGGGCTGCGGGCAAGCCCTGAGCGGTCGACGAATCGGCAGTCCTGCAATGTGGAAGGCGATCATGAAAAATATACTATGCGGCATGACTGCGGCGCCGCTGCTGATGGCGGCGACGCTGGCGGTCGCGACGGACGCGCCGGCGAAGAAGACCGTGCTGGTGATCCACGGCGGTGCCGGCGTCGAGCGCGCGAGCATGACCGAGGGGGAGGAAAAGGCCGCGCGCGCCGCGATGGAAACGGCGTTGCGCGCCGGGCATGCGGCGCTGGCCGCGGGCAAGCCCGCGCTCGATGCGGTCAGCGCGGCGATCCTCGTGCTCGAGGACGCGCCCGAGTTCAATGCGGGCCGCGGCGCCGTGTTCACGCACGACGGCAAGAACGAACTCGATGCGGCGATCATGGACGGCGCCACGCGGCGCGCGGGCGCCATCGCCGGCGTCCAGCGCATCAGGAATCCGATCGCGCTCGCGCGCGCCGTCATGGAAAAGTCGCCGCACGTGATGATGACCGGCGCCGGAGCCGAAGCGTTTGCGCAGAGCATCGGCATGGCGCTCGTCGATCCTTCCTACTTCCGCACCGAGAAGCGCTGGCAGCAGCTGCAGAAAGCGCTGCGGGAAGAAAAGGACGGGAAAGCCCATGCCGACGTCGAAACCGCCAAGCACTTCGGCACCGTCGGCGCGGTCGCGCTCGATGCGCAGGGCCATCTCGCCGCCGGCACCTCGACCGGCGGCATGACGAACAAGCGCTACGGCCGCGTCGGCGACTCGCCCATCATCGGCGCCGGCACCTATGCCAATGCACGCTGCGCGGTATCGGGCACGGGCTGGGGCGAGTACTACATCCGTGCCGTCGCCGCGCACGACATCTGCGCGCGCGTCGAATACGCGGGGCAGAGCGCGCGCGAAGCCGGCGACGCCGTGATCAATCGCGAAATTCCCAAGGCCGGCGGCGACGGCGGCGCGATCGTGCTCACGAACGACGGCCGCTTCGCACTGCCGTTCAATACCGAAGGCATGTACCGCGGCTGGATCGGCGCCGACGGCGTGCCGCACGTTGCGATCTACAAGGACGACAAGCTGGCCGAGCCGGTGCAATAGACGCGACGCGCACCGGTGGTTCGCTTCGTCCACCGCAAACTAGGCAGCCGCGCTCCATTGCAGCGTGAGCCCGTCGCCCGTGCCGCCATAGCGCGTCTCGTAGCCGAACCGCGCACGCCAGTCCGCATCGTCCCACCAGCCGTTGTATTCGCTGCGCACGTTGAAGTGCAGACGCGGCGACGGCGTGCCGTAGCGCAGGACGCGCGCGATCGCCGCAGCGCTCGGGTGGCAGTGGCGCGTTCCGTCGGTCGACACGAGCCAGTCGCGGCAGTCGACGGCTTCGACGAGCGCGCGGCTCACGTTGGATTCCGACGCATGATGCGGCAGCTTGAAGGCCGACAGCGGCAGTCGTTGCCCGTTGCCGATCGCGGTGATGGCGGCGACGAGGTCGTCGCCCCAGGCGTCGCCCGCGAGCAGCACGCGATGTCCACGATAGGTGAGCAGCAGCACGATGCTCGTGCCGTTGGCGAGCGAGGGATCGGGCACGCTCGCGGCATCGGCCAGCGCCGCGAGATCGTTCGCGTCGCGCAGCGCGGGTTGCGACGGACGGCGCGCGCCGAACGATTCGATCGTCGCGGGCAGCGGCGCCGGCGGCGGCGGTTCGATGCGGCCGCGGCGGACCGCTTCGTGGATTTCGCGCCGCCAGGTCTCGCGGTACGCCGGCAGGCGCGCCGGCGGCGGACCGAGTACGGTCAGCTGCAGGCCGTCGGCCAGTGCGATCTCGCGTTTCGGCAGGCCGGGCCGCCACGCGACCGGACCTCGGCCGAACGCCGCATTCCACGGATAGGCCGAAAGCCAGCGACCGAGGCGTTCGCCCTGAACGGGCCCGTAGGCTTCGACAGTGCTCGGTGCCGGCGGCGCGTCCTGCAGCTGCGGCCAGCCGTTGAACCAGGTGTCGCCGATGTCGAGCCCGTCGATGCGGCCGCCATCGACGAGGGCGGGCAAGGTGCCGCCGATATGGTCTTCGTCCACATGCGTGACGACGAGCAGCTCGAAGCGGCGCTGCTCGCGCGGCAACGCGAGGATGCGCGTGCGCAACGCGTCGCCGACCGCCTGCGTGCCCATGTCGACGAGCAGGCGCCAGGGTTTGTCGCCCCATTCGATCCAGAGCGCATCGCCCTGGCGCGCGGGCAGCATCTGCAGGCGCAGGATCATGACAGCGGCTGCGACGTGGTCAGGGTCAGCGCCGACCAGTCGACGTTCGCATAGCGGTCGGCGAGCGTCCGCAAGGCGGCTTCGCGCGATTCGGGCTCTGCGTCGTCGGGCCAGCGTCGCAGCAGATTCAGCAGCAGCGAATGGCTCTCGGTGAACAGCGCGCGTTCGTGCACGCAGGCGAGCAGCGTCCGCAGTCCGTTCTCGCGGTGCTGCGCGTCGCCGCTGCGCGCGGCGAGACCGGCCTGCAGGATGCGTGCATCGACGAGCCACGGAAACGAGCGCGCGAGATTCGCGAGCCAGTGACTCAGCGGCGCGAGCCGATCGACGCGATACAGCAGCAGCGCACCCAGAGCGGCGCCGGCCGGATCGCTGTACTTCGCCGCGAGCGCGGTCGTGGCTTCGTCGGCGATCGCGAGTACCTGTTCGATCCGGAACTGCAGCAGCATTTCCTGCACCGAACTCGCGACCGTGCGCCAGGTGGCGATGCGTGCCGCCGGCGTGCGTGCGCCGCGCGCGCCGTCGAAGCGCACCGTGCATTCGTCGGACTGCTGCGATGACGAGAAACCGCCGGTCAGCACCGGCAGCGAGACCGTCCAGCGGCGATGTCCGTCCTCGAACGTCGCGAGCGCAGCACCGCTGCCGTCGGTGCGGAAGCTCCAGGCGCCGGGCGCTGCGTGCGTCGCACGCGCGCCGTGCACGCCGATGAGCCGCGGCACGCCGTCATTGTCGACGGTCGCCGGGAAGCCGATCGTCGGCGCGCCCGGCGTCATCGACTCGCGTCCGTCGTCGCGCTCGCGTGCCGGCGGCGCGGCCGGCGGTGGTTTCGCGAGCGTGATCTGCTCGTGCTGCCCTTCGGCGATCGCTATCACGCGGCGCAGGACAGTCCCGTCGTCGAGCACCGTATCGACGCGATAGAACCCCGGCGCGAGCGGCAGCGGCACGCCGTGATGCGCGCTGCCGACGAGGCGCAGCGCGCTGTCGCGCACGTCCGCACGCAGCAGCGACTTGAGCAGCTGCGACGTGCTGTCGAAGTGCACGGTCAGGGTCGCACTCATGTCGGCAGTTCCGCGAGGTAGTCATGGGCGGGCGGCTGCAGCGCGACGAGTTTGGAATGCTTCCGGTATGGCGGCTGCGGCGTCACGAAAATGCCGTAGATGCCGGCCGGAACGTGGGTGCTGACCGGCCATTGCGTCGTCGACAGCACCGGCGCCATGCGCTCGTCCATGAGCTCCAGCTGCGCGCTCGGTTCGGCCGCGCCCGGCGCGACGCGCACGGTCAAGGCCACCGGCGGACCCGCATCGTAGACGTGGAACACACCCGGATTGGCGACACCGTTGATCTCCACGAACTGTTCGATGCCGCTGTCCGCTGCGAGCGTGCGCACGCGTTGCGGCAACGCCTCGTAGAGCCCGCCCAGCGGCACGTGCCATTGCGCGACGCCGTCGCCGGGTCCGCGCGCCGCGCCGGCCGCATCGAGCGACCAGAGCAGCGCCTCGCAGAGCAGGCTGTGTCCGCCGCGCAGCGCGTAGGCCTGCGTGTCGCCCATCGCGGCCATGAACAACGGGCTCGCGCTCACGTTGCCTGGATCCTTGTCGAGGCCGATGCCGCCGCGCAGCCGCTCGAGCGCGTCGACGACGCCGGGCCGCTGGCGGCAGACATCGACGAACCAGCATTGCTGCCGCGCCGCGCGCGGCGTCTGCAGCGCCTGATGCACGTCGATCACGTCGAGCGCGCCGTCGAGCAGGTTGTTGAGATCGTCGGACGCGAAATCCTCGAGCAGCAGCAAAGCGCCGTGCTTCGTGATCTGCGCGCCGTGGCCGACGACGTAGACCACGGCGTGATTGTCGCGATCGCTCTCGCACGCATCGCGGAATGCACGCAGCGCGCGCGCGACGTTCACGGCGGTCGCGGCCGGCGCGTCGGCCAGACGCGGATCCGCTGCGGTCGTATCCAGTTCGCCGGGCTGTGGCGAGAGCAGTACGCGCAGGCTCGCGAGCGGCGGCAGCGGCGCTGCGTAGCGTCGCGCGAGCAGCCAGGTCGCGACACGTCGCGCGGTGCGCGCCGCGCTTGCGAGCTGATCGATCGCGAAGTCGCGCCCGCGCCGCGTTTCCTCGGCGGCGCCGAGCACGTGCCGATAGTGGCTCACACCGATCACGAGCGCATGCGTGCCGGGCCGATCCAGCACTTCGGGAATCAATGACGGCACATCGGGCATGCATTCACTCCGCGGCCGGCGCGCAGAACGGTCGCATCACTGCACCTCCACGTCGACCCAGAGCCCTTCGCCGCCGGGCTTCACGCTGACCAGCGAGCCGCTGCGGCGCCGGAAGCGCGCGTCGGGCTCGCCGTCCTTGAGCCACGCATCGTCGGCGCGGATCACGCGATCCTGCGCGCGCAGCGTGAGATCTTCCATGATGCCGCGGAACGGCATCGCCTCCCATTTGACCTTCTTCGCGTCCGCCTCGTTGGTCGGGATGAATGCCGACAGGTCCGGATCGTTCATGAGCTGCAGACCCTTGGTCTTCAGGGTCGCGTTCTGGCTGCCGTGGTGACCGACCTTGTAGTACACGACGCGCGACAGCAGGTCGGGACCGGTCACGGTCTTTCCGTCGACCTTCCAGTGCGTGTCCTGCCAGCTGAGCCAGTTGCCGACCTGCGCGTCGGCCGCGAACAGCATCACGCGGCCGGTATCGACGAACTCGAACGCGAGCACCAGGCTCGAGTTGTTCGTGCGGTCGTCGAGCTGCATCGCGAGATCGGCGCTGATGCCGAGCCAGTCGCCGTCGATGCGGCGCCAGCGCTGGTCCGAGGCGCCGTCGCCGGTGCCGGCGTAGACGTCGCGCACCAGGCGGCGCAGGTTCGCCTGATCGTCGTCGGCGATCTCGTTGCTGCCGAGCGCATCGTCGAGCGCCAGCCCGAGGTTCGGATCGAACGGCGCCTGCTCGTCGTGCGGCCGGCACACGCTGTCGCGGCCGAGTGCGCCTTCGAGCCGGCGCACGGCGGCGGCGTCGTTCGCCGAGGCCGCGGAATACATTTCGCTCGTGCGCTCGCGGATGCCGAAAAAACTCGTGTCGCGCGGCGGCCCCAGCGGATAGACGCGCAGGTTGCCGACGCCTTCCGGTTGCACCGGCGCGAGGTTCGGCTCGAGGTATCGGATCCGTCCTTTCGGTGCGAGCTGCGCACCCGCATCGCGTGCGGCGCGCACGCGCTCGCCCTTGGCGCCGAACTGGAAGCCGAGCACGGCGCGCAGGCCGTCGCGCAGGTGGCTCGTGTTCGCGTCGGGCGCGGCCAGGCCGTCGAGCTTCAGACTCGCGCGCTGCAGCGCCGAGAGTGCCTGTACCTTGAACGTGTCGAAGTCGCGCGCCTGGGCATCGCGCGGGTTCTCGGTCCAGGCCATCCAGACCTCGCCGACCTTGATGTTCTCGAAATGCTCCGCGGCGCTGAGGAAGCCCGATACGTGATCGATGTGTTCGTGCGTGATCACGAGCACGTCGATGAACGTGGTTTCCTCGGCGATGTTCGCGACGACGCGATCCATGATGTCCGAGCCGCCCTTGACCGAGCCGTGGATGCCGCAGTCGATGAGCAGGTACCAGAACGAGCCGTCGTCCTTGACGAAACGCAGCAGGTGACAGTCGCCGAGTCCCTGGCAGTAGTGGCGGATCCAGACCGGCGCGCCGCTTTCGCGCGCCTTCGTCCGGCGGCCTGCCGTCTTCTTTGCCGCGACATCCTTCGCGCCGGCGTTCTTCGCCGTCGCCTTCTTCGCCGTCGACTTTTTCGCGACCGCCGATTTCACGGTCGCTTTTTTTGCGGCTGTCTTCGTCGCCGATTTCTTCGCGGCCTTCGCGGAGACCGGGCGCCGCGTGCCGTCGTGCGTACGTTCACTCATTGTCCTGTCCTCGATAGCCCGCATGCAGCAGCGCGAACGGTTCGCGCACGTCGCGGCCGAAGTACAGCGCGCGCAGGGCCGAGCCCGACGCGCCGCCGGCATGGCGCCGCTGGCGCTCGAGGCGCCCGGCGCTGCCGCAGTGCTTGACGATGCAGTAGCGGATCGCTTCGCGGCCCTTGCGCGGGTCGACGATCAGCGTCGCGCCGCCGCGGAACCAGAACCAGCCGTTGCGCAGCTCCTTGCCGTCGGTCGGCACGGGCCGACGCTGATTGATGACGATGACGATGTCGGTGCGGAACGAACCGTCCGGTGCGATGCGTCGCGCCGGGCGCACGCTGTGCACCTCGAAATTCGTACGGCGTGCAGGACCGTGCGCCTCGATCTCGCGGCCCTGGCTGTCGTACCGGGCCACGTCGGGCAGC
>CAMLSI010000167.1 GCA_946482585.1 uncultured Lysobacteraceae bacterium | reverse complement strand
GCGTCGCGCAGCAGTTCCTCGGCCTTGGCATAGCGCGGCGAACACAACGCGATGCCGATCGAGGTCGAGGTGAACACTTCCTTCGGCCCGAGCCGGATCGGCGCATTCAGCGCCTGGATGATGCGCGCGGCGAAATTCATCGCGCGCTCCGGATCGATCACGTCATGCAGCAGGATCGCGAACTCGTCGCCGCCGAGCCGCGCGGCGACGTCTTCGGGCTCGAGGCATCCGGCGATGCGCCCGCCGACTTCGTACAGCAGGTCGTCGCCGACGAGATGGCCGACCGAATCGTTGATGACCTTGAAGCGATCCAGATCGAGGAACAGCACCGCGAACGGATGCCGCGGATCGCGGCGGTAGCGGTCGAGCGCGAGTTCGAGCCGCTCCAGGAACAAAGTGCGATTCGGCAGTCCGGTCAGCGAATCGTGCAGGGTTTCGTGCTTGAGCTGGCGTTCGATGCTCTCGCGATACGCCATCTGTTCGCGCAGGTCGCGGTTGGCCGCGGCGAGCTCGCCGGTGCGCTCGGCAACGCGCTGTTCGAGCTCGGCGTAGGCGGATTTCAGCGACTCGGCATTGCGCTTGCGCTCGAGCGCATTGGCGATGTGGTACGACACGAACGTCAATAGTTCCTGATCGCGCGGCGTGTAGCCGTAATCCTCCGAATAGCTCTGCACCGCGAGCACGCCGACGGCCCGGTCGGCGCAGATCAGCGGCACGCCGAGCCAGCAGGTCGACTGCGTGCCGATGCTCGCGACGTCGCCGCTCGCATGAAGCCGCTCGATGCCCAGGCGATCGACGAGCAGCGCGGTACCGTGATTGAGCACGTATTCGGTCAGGCCGCGGCCAGGCCGGCGCGTACGCCGCTCATGATCGAACTCGTCGACCGAATAGGGGAACCGCAGCTCGTCGCGATCGTCGGATGCGAGCGCGATATAGAAGTTGCGCGCGTTCAGCAGACCGCCGATGACCCGGTGCAGTGCCGCATAGAACTCGTCGAGACTCTCGGTCGTATTGGCCAGCTCCGCGATGCGGAACAGCGCGGCCTGCAGACGCTCGCCGCGCTGCCGCTCCAGCACCTGCTGCTGCAGCACGCGATTGGCTTCGCGCAACGCGTCGGTGCGCTCGGCCACGCGCTGCTCGAGTTCCTCATGCGCGCGGCGGCGCTCGAGCGCGGTCAGGATATGCTGAGCGACGTAAGCCAGCAGCGCCTGATCCTGCTCGGTCAGCCGTTCGCTTTCGCGATAGCTCTGCACGACGATGCCGCCGACGACCTGATTGCCGCGCAGCAGCGGAACGCCGAGCCAGTCGACGCATTCGGGGCCGGCCTCGACGATGCGCCCTTCGACCTGCGCACTCAGCGCCTCGGGCGGTCCGCGCAGCGCCTTGCCGCCGGTCAGCAGATGCCAGGTCATGCTGCCATAGAGCTCGTGCAGCGCGAACTCGCGGGACGCATTGGGCACGTCCGTGTCCGCGACATCGACGAAATACGGAAAGCGCACCGTATGCCGCGACGGCTCGTACAGCACGATGTAGAAGTTTTCCGCGTACATCAGACTGCCGACGATGCGATGCAGCGTCGCCATGACTTCGGGCATGTCGCGATCGGTATTGGCCTGATCGGCGATTGCGAACAGCGCGCGCTGCAGGCGTTCCGCACGTTCGAGCCGCTCGACCGCCTGCTGCAGGCTTTCCGCAGCGCGCACGCTGACCAGCTTTGCGTCGAGCATGAGCACCGCGCGCGACCAGTTTTCCTGCCAGTCGGCGTTCGACCAGGATTCGGCCGGCACGCACGCATCGAGGAGGCCCGTGGTCGCCTCGGGAATGCCGAGCGGCTGGAGCACGCGCACCTGGCGCGCGTCCTGCTCGATCAGCACGATCGGCGGGGTCAGCACCGCCGGCACGACGCCGTCGACACGATGGGGGAGATGCCGCGCCATCATGACCGCTGCCGCGGCACTGTCGACCAGGCGGAACTCCCCTACGCCGAGCAGCGCTGCGCACACCGCGACGCCCGCGTGCCCTACGTCGTCCCAGCCGACGGCGCGCAACAGGCCCTGGAGCGCGGCGTCGACCGCGTCGTTGTCCAGGCGCAACCGCGCGTAGGGTGAGGCTTGGGAGCTGGGCATGCGCGGCGCAACCTCAGGAACGGCTCGACTGGGTCAGCCGCAGTTTAGCCATATTGCCGGGATGCGCGGAATCGCTTCGGATTGGTGACGCAAGACAAGCATTTTGCGTTACTTTTTTGTAAACTCGGTCCGTAATCCTGTGCGGGAGATGCGGAACTCCGCCGCTTCCGCTGAGTCCGACAGCCACCCCCGACCTCAATCCTGCATGCGCAAACTTCTGGCCATCGCTGCGTTGACCGCACTGCTGCCGACCACGGCAACAGCGCAGTACCTCGTGGCGGAAGCCGACGGAGCTGGCCAGCATGCCATGCTAGACCGGCTGCTGGCAGGCGGCCCGGACACCGAAAGCCGCCATCTCGTACCGATGTGGAGCACGCCCGACGGGCGCCTGCTCGTCGCCGTCGCGCAGAGCAGCCTGCCGCTTTCGCCGATCGCACCGGCATCGCCCCAGGTGGGCGGCGCGCTCGACTGGCGCCTCATCGATGCGACCTCGCTGCTGGACGGCCGCGTCGGCGTGCGCCTCGGCCAGCAAGGCAGCCTGCACGGCGGACTGTCGCTGGCTCCGCTCACACTCGCGGAACCGGCGCTGTCGCTCGATTGCCTGGCCGGCGGCAGCTACCTCAGTGTGGCAAGCCCGGATTGCAATCGTCAGCGCGCGCTCGGCACCAATGCAAACTGGTATGGCGGCAATCTCGGCGCCAGCTGGACCGGCGGCGATTTCGGCGTGGACCTCGGCATCGCGCTGAGCTGGCTCGAGCCGGCCCTGCCGCGCAGCCTCGTGCCCGCCTTGAGTTCCGCCCTGCCGGCGGTGGCCGCCCCGGACAACAGCGGCCTGCCGCGACTCGTGATTCCGGCGCACAGCCTCGGACGCTTCAGCGATTCCGCCCAGTTCGGCGCGCGCGGCAGCTGGTATTTCGGCACGAGCCAGAGCCTCGACCTAGGCGCCAGCATCGGCCGCATCCGGCTGAGTCCGGACCTCGGCGGCAGCCGTCCGATCTGGCAGCAGAAGGCACTCAGCCTCGGCCTCGGCGGCGACACGGTCAGCGCAAGCATCACGGGCCGCATCTATAACCCGCTACGCGGCATCACCGGCTCCGATGCGCAACGCTGGACCGGCATCGATCTCGGCCTCACCTGGCACACCCCCTGGCAGGCCGAGCTCAGCATCGGCGCGCAGAATCTGTTGGCGAGCCCGCCGCTGACCGGCAGCGAAGCGAACAGCCAGGCCCGCACCCCGTACGTGCAGTACCAGCAAGACCTCTGACCGCCCCTCCGATTCGCCGACCGAGGCGATCGGCACGCTTCCCGCTGTCCGTCCAGGACCACGCCGCACTCGGGTCGGCCGCCGCAAGGATGGCGCCTCGTTAAGAAATCGCTGCGCCGACAGGCCCCGCCGCGGCCGCCTCGTGATAATCCCGTTAACGCCGTTTTTAACGTTTCAGTCCGGACATTCAGCTTTCCGGCAACGCTCGCGCGCAATTCCGGCACCCATCGCAGCACCTGTAAAATGCTGAAAATGCGCATTTATATCTTTTTATTTTCAATATGAATCATAAACATGGCGAACCCCATGACATGCCAACCACAAGCATGTTGCAAATAAGCTACAGGGATTCCCACTCGTTGCGAATGTTGTTAGTATCGGCCGCTGCCGAGGCTTAGGCAGGTAATTCCTTGGCCTTTTCCAGGAAGGAAAGTACTAGTCCCGATCTGTGTCACAACTCTGACGTTGGAGAGTGTAATGAGACAAAACCGCAACGAGCTTCTGCGCGCCGTGCGCTACGCCCTGTACATGGGCACCGCGGCCGCTGTAGGCCTCACCGCCGCACCGGCCTTCGCCCAGGATGAAGGCGGCGACAAGGGCGAAACGCTGGAGACGATCGTCGTCACCGGTTCGCGCATTCGCCGCGTCGACCTCGAAACCTCGAGCCCGGTCTTCGTCATCGACAAGTCCGCTATCGAAAAGACCGGCAAGCTCACCATCGGTGACCTGCTGCAGGAAGCTCCCTCGATCGCCGGTGCCGCGACGAACCCGGGCGTCAACAACGGCGGCGGTGCTGGCGCCTCCACCGTTTCGCTGCGCGGCCTCGGTTCGCAGCGCACGCTGCTGCTGATCAACGGCCAGCGCGTGTTCTACAACGACGTCAACTCGATCCCGATCAACATGGTCGAGCGCATCGAAATCCTGAAGGATGGCGCTTCGGCCGTGTACGGTTCGGACGCGATCGGCGGCGTGGTCAACTTCATCACGCGTCGTGACTTCCAGGGCATGGAAGCCAGCTTCGACTACGGCGTCTCCGATGCCGACGACGGCGAGCGCAAGGGTGGTTCGCTGACGATCGGTCATTCGAGCGACCGTGGCAGCCTCGTGGTCGGCGTGACCTACAACCGTCAGGACGCCGTCAGCGCGGCCGATCGGGAATATTCGCAGCCGGCCCTGTACAACTATTTCGGCGACATCTTCCCGCTGGGTTCGGGCAGCATCCCGAACGGCCGCTACGTGATTCCGCGTACCGTCGCCGCCAGCTTCGGCCTGAACTGCCCGGGCACCGCCGCCAACGTCAACGTGACCCGCATCAGCGGCCGTCCCGGCACCGCCGGCACGGATTTCCGTTGCTACGTCGGCTCCGGCCCGGGCAACGACACGTACGACTACTCGCCGTTCAACATCCTGCGTACTCCGCAGGAGCGTGGCGGTCTGTTCGCCGCCGGTAACTACCGCATCTCGGACAACGTCGAAGCCTACGTCGAAGCGTTCAGCAACAAGACGCGTTCGAACTATCAGCTGGCCCCGCTGCCGCTGATCCTCGGCCAGGACTCGGGCGCGGTCATCTCGGCCCAGAGCATCTACAACCCGTTCGGCGTGAACGTCGGCTCGGGCGGCATCCGCATGTCGCTCGACGGCAATCGTCTCGGCTTCTTCCAGACCCAGTCGGAACAGTTCAACACGGGTCTGCGCGGCAGCTTCGGCGACACCTGGACCTGGGACGCCGGCATCAGCTGGGCGCGCCTGACCCAGGACCGCCAGACCACGGGCTACTACTTCAAGCCCGGTCTGCGTGACGCCGTCGGCCCGTCGTTCATCGACGCGAACGGCGTTGCCCGTTGCGGCACCCCGACCGCGATCATCGCGAACTGCACGCCGATCAACCTGCTCGGCCTGGAGAACCAGACCGCCGCCGGCCGTCAGAACATCGAGAACCTGCGCAAGCTGTCGATCACGCCGGCTGCTCACTTCTACTCGAACGAGAAGATCGCCCGCTTCAACCTGACCGGCGAAATCGTCGAACTCCCGGCCGGCGCGCTCAGCGTCGCGTTCGGCGGCGAATACCGCAAGGACTACCAGTACTTCCAGCCGGACTTCGCGTCGATCATCGCGGACCCGGCGGTCGGCACCTGCCAGACCTCGACCGACGCCTGCGCTTCGCCGAGCTCCGGTGAACTCAGCGTCCGCGAGTTCTACGCCGAGCTGTTCATCCCGGTCCTGCGCGACGTGTTCCTGGCGAAGTCGCTGAACTTCACGCTGGGTTCGCGTTACTCCGACTACTCCGCGTTCGGCGACACCACGAACTCGAAGATCGGTGTGGAATGGCGCCCGATCGACGACGTGCTGCTGCGCGGTACGGTTGCGGAAGTCTTCCGCTCGCCGACGATCTCCGATCTGTACGGCGGCGTCACCCCGTCGGCCGATACCTACCAGGATCCGTGCTCGGGCTCCGGCTTCCAGGCCGGCAACCCGGCTTGCGCCGGCCTGCAGCCGGGCTTCCAGCAGACCACCCCGCAGACGCAGGCGCTGGCCGGTTCGAACGACCAGCTGCTGCCGGAACAGGGCAAGTCGTTCACCTGGGGCGTCGTGTATGACCCGGCATGGCTCGAAGGTTTCTCGACCTCGGTCGACGTGTGGCGCATCTACCTGACCGACACCATCGGTACGCTGGGTACGCAGACGATCATCAACCAGTGCTACAACTTCGGCCGTTACTGCAACCTGTTCACGCGTGAGCTGACGGGCGTGGGCGACATCAACTTCGTCAACAACCGTACGGCGAACGTGGGTCGCGTCGACACCTCGGGTATCGACCTCGGCTTCAAGTACCGTCTGCCGGAAACCGCATGGGGCAACTTCCGCTTCTCGTTGGACGCGACCTACGTGTCGAAGTACAACTCGCAGAAGGTCCAGGGTGACGTCTCGACCCAGTTCAACAACGCCGGTTCGTACGTGTCGTCCTCGCAGGGCGGTGACGGCAACTATGCCCGTTGGCGCGGTTATGCCGGCGTGGCGTGGAACCTCGGTGCGTTCGACGCATCCTGGCGCGCACGCTACATCGGTCCGACCCGCTTCGGCCAGCAGGCCGTTGCTGGCGACGGCTACACCGTCATCCAGCCGGGCGGCCCGGCCGAACAGTCGTTCCGCGCTGGCGCGGTGACGTATCACAACCTCCAGTTCGGCTACAACATCGAACCGCTGCACACCAATCTCGAAATCGGTGTGGACAACGTGTTCGACAAGCAGCCGAACCAGCTGTGGCAGTACGGCTTCGACAGCAACACCGACGCCCGTACCTACGACACCGTGGGTCGCTTCTACTGGGCTCGTGTCGGCGTGAAGTTCTAAGACTTCGCGTTTGACGGCAGTACCGAGAGACCGCGCGGCGCGAGCCGCGCGGTCTTTTTTCGTTCTCGGCCGGCGAAACCTCGCCTTGTCGCGGCATCAGACCACCGCCATACTCGCTCGTTGACACCGACGAACACACGCCATGCTCCAGAACGCTTTCAATGCCCTGCAGAGGGGCAACCTTTCCGAAGCCGAGCAGATCAGCCGCCGCCTCGTCGCACAAAATCCGCAAGATGAAGGCGCGTTGATGCTGCTCGCCATGAGTCTGGACGCGCAGACACGTCTCGACGAGGCGGCCACCGTGTTCGGACAGTTGACGACGCTCTATCCGCAACGAGCCGAACACTGGCTCAATCTCGGCTACGTCGAGCGCTCGCGCAGCAACACGGGGCCGGCCCGCCAAGCGCTCGAGCGCGCCATTGCGCTCGACCCGCAGCAATCGAGCGCGCTGCGAGAACTCGGATTCATCGAAACCGCCGCTGGCCTGAGCCAGTCCGCGGCCGAGCACTTGTCCGCAGCACTCGCGCTCGAGCCCGACGACGCCACCCTGCGCGCGCAGACCGCGCGGGCCTGTCAGCGCGCCGATCGGACCGACAAGGCCATCGCGTTGATTCAAGACTGGCAACACTGGACGAGGGGCAATGTCGACGCCCTCGCCGACGTCGCCTGGACGGCAATGGAAAGCGGCGACATGGCGACAGCCGACAGCGCGCTCGCGCTCGCCGAACAGCGCGCGCCGACCAATGTCGGCGTACTCGCAAAACGCGCGGCCTTTTTCGAACGCACCAATCGCCTCGATGAAGCCCGTGCATTGCTGGCGCGCATTCCCCTGCGCGACGAGAGCATCAAGGAAGAGCTCGACGTGTTGCGAGCGCAGATCGCCGAACGCAGCGGCAACCGCGACGATGCCTATCGGATCTATGAATCCCTGGTCCGCGACGAGCGCATCGCTTCCCGGCGCCCGGAGCTGAACTTCGCACTCGCCAAGATCAGCGACGCGCGCGGATACGCAGAGCAGGCGATGACGTGGCTGCAACGCGGCCATGCCATCCAGATGCAACAGCTGCGCGCTTCACTGAGTGCGGGGGCGGAGCTCGACGCCATGCTGCTGCCTTCGGTCAGTCTCAGCGCGGCCGACTACGCCGCGTGGCCATCGGTCGACGCACCGAGCGCCGCGGATTCGCCGATCTTCATCGTCGGATTTCCGCGTTCCGGCACCACCATGCTCGAAACCATGCTCGATGCTCATGCCGAGCTCACCTGCATGGACGAGCGCCCGTTCATCCACAACCTCGTCCAGCGGATGCGCGAGCAGGGCCTGGCCTATCCGCGCGACCTCGGAAGCCTCGACACCGACGCCTGCGCTGCGCTGCGCGCACACTATTGGCAGCAGGTTCGCGAACAGACCAGAGCCGAGGCGGGCAAACGCCTCGTCGACAAGAATCCGCTGAACATGACGCGGATTCCGCTGATCCACCGCCTGTTCCCGAACGCGAAGATCGTGCTCGCGCTGCGCGATCCGAGGGACGTCGTACTCAGCAACTACATGCAGATCTTTCGCGCCCCGGCTTACGCGCGCATGTGCGAGGAGATCGAATCGACGGCGCAGGGCTACGCCGCAGCATTCCAAGCCTGGAACACCTACGCGGATGTGCTGAAACTCGATGTTCTGCAGGTGCGTCTCGAGGACGTCGTCGAGGACGTGGAGGCGTTTTCCCGTCGGATCTGCGAGTTCATCGGCGTCGAATGGTCGGATGCGATGGTCGCGTTCCATGAACATGCCGCGCGGCGCGGCTACATCGCGACGCCCAGCTACCATCAGGTCATCGAGCCCGTGAACAGCAAAGGCGTGGGCCGGTGGCAGCGTTACGCCCGATGGATGGAGCCGGCACAGCACACGCTCGCGCCCTACGTACGGCAGTTCGGTTACGCCTAGCGCCCTCCGGCACCGATACCCGCCGCCATGCCGCACTCCGCCCTGTCAGCCCACTTCGAAACACGGTCGCCATGAAACTCCAGTATCCGTTCCTCCAGTTGCCGCTGAGCTTCGATGCAGCTGAACTCGCTGCCGAGATCGACGCACTCGGCGAATCGGTCTGGCGCCCCCATCCGCAGGGCTTTCCGGGCAATTCCGCCCTGCCGCTGATCGCGACCAACGGAGATGCCGACAACGACGATGTGCGCGGCCGCATGCAGCCTACGCCGCACATGGAGCGACTACCCTACCTGCGCGAGGTACTCGGCTCGCTCGGCGCGGTGTTCGGGCGCTCGCGTCTGATGCGGCTGTCGGGCCAGGCCGAAGTCACGCCTCACGTGGACATCGACTACTACTGGCGTGATCACATCCGCGTTCACGTCCCGATCGTCACCCAGCCCGACGTGACGTTCTACTGCGGCAGCCGGCAAGTCCACATGGCCGCGGGCGAATGCTGGATCTTCGATACCTGGAGCACGCACAAGGTCGTGAACTCGGCCGAACGCTCGCGCATCCATCTTGTCGCCGACACGGTCGGCGGAACCGACTTCTGGAAGCTCGTAGCAGGCAGCCGCGTCCCTGGACACGTGGGAGCGTGGAACCCGACGCATGTCGCCCCCCGCACGACCGTGCCGCAACTGCGCATCGAAACCACCAACGTGCCTACGGTCATGTCGCCGTGGGAGCTTCGCGAGCAGATGACCTTCATCCTCGACGAAACACGGCCCGACCCCCGCGTCGGGCAACTGCACCAGCTCGCGAGCCATCTCGGCCGCGAATGGCGCGCGCTGTGGGCCCTGTACGGCGAGAGCGAGTCCGGCTGGACAGACTACCGCACGCTGATGAACCGCTTCATGCAGGACGCCGAGCCCATTGCCAGGGAACTGCGTCTGCACAACGGCGTTCCCGTGATGCGTGCGATCGCCTCGCTCGTCAGCATCGTCGCGGTCGCCGACGATCCCGCTGCGGTCAGGGCGAACGAGCGTTCAGCGATGGCTTGAGCGCCAACGGCGGCCACCGCAGCGGCGAACGACGAAGCGGCATCGCTCCCTGGTTCGCCGCCGAACCGGCTTGTTTGACCCCGCTCAATGGCCCCCGGTCGAGTCGATGCCCTTGAGTTCGGCGATCAGACGGTTCGCGGCTTCCTGGCCGTCGGCGTACAGCATGCGGCAATTGTCGGCATAGAACAGCGCGTTCTCGATGCCGGCGAATCCGGCGCCCTTGCCGCGCTTGATCACGATGACCTGTCGCGCATTGATGACGTCCAGAATCGGCATGCCGTAGATCGGCGACGACTTGTCGGTGCGCGCGACCGGGTTCACGACGTCGTTCGCGCCGATCACGATCGCGACGTCGCAGGTCGCGAATTCGGGATTGACGTCGTCCATGTCGGCGATCAGGTCGTACGGCACGCCGGCCTCGGCCAGCAGCACGTTCATGTGGCCCGGCATGCGGCCGGCCACCGGGTGG
>CAMLSI010000166.1 GCA_946482585.1 uncultured Lysobacteraceae bacterium | reverse complement strand
CCTGTCGCTGCTCGCCGCGGCCGGGTGCTCGTCCGCTCCGAAGAAGCGCAATCCCGTGACGGTCGAAGTCGTCATCACCGCCGACAGCAAACTCAATCCGGACATCAACCTGCGGCCCTCGCCCGCCGTCGTGACCGTGCTCAAGCTCAAGCGCGCCGCGCCGTTCATGACCGCCGACTACTTCACGCTCGCCGACGAAACGAAGGGGGATCTCGACGGCGTGGTCGTCTTGAAAGATCCGTTCCCCGTGCAACCCGGCGCAACCGTCAAGAAAAGCTATACCTTCGACGCCGACGAAGACGCGATCGGCGTGATGGTCGGCTTCCGCGACATGGAGAACAGCGTCTGGCGCGCCGCGCTCGACCTGCCGCCGCAACGCAAGAAGTGGATCAAGCTGCCGGAATTCCTCAAGAGTGGAAAGCCCACGGTCGAATACAAAGTCAACCTCGAAGAACGCAAGGTCACGCTGGTCGGCCCGCCGCTGAAGAAGTGATCGCCATGAATCGATGCCGCACCGCCAGCCAGGGAAGGTGAGATGGACCCGTACAAGAAAGTCGTCTGGGCCGAGGGCATGTTTCTACGCCCGCAGCATTTCCAGCAGCAGGAGCGCTATCTCGAATTCCACACGCATCAGCGCACGCTGGCGGCCGAGCCGTTCTTCTGGGGTTTCCGCGAACTGCGCCTCGACGTCGCCGCGCTCGCGGTCGGCAAGCTCGCGATCCAGAACGCGATCGGGCTCCTGCCCGACGGCACCTCGTTCGCGTTTCCGGTGCAGAGCGCCGCGCCCGAGCCGCTGCATTTCGGTGAGGGCGTGATCAACCAGACGGTCTATCTCGCGCTGCCGCTGAAGCGGCCCGGCACCGAGCACGTCGTGTTCGAGGAGCATCCGGCGTCGCTCGCGCGCTATGCGGTCAGCGACGCGGTCGTGCGCGACGAGAACTCCATCGCGGGCGAGCCGGCAGATCTGCAGCTCGGCACGCCGCGCCTGCGTCTGGTACTGGAGAAGGACCTCGCGGACGGCTGGCTCGGCGTCGGCGTCGCGCGCGTCGTCGAGTGCCGCAGCGACCGCCAGCTGCTGCTCGACAGCGAGTACATTCCGCCGGTCGTCGCGTGCTCGGCGTTCTCCTACCTGTTGTCGCTGCTCAACGAGCTGCACGGCCTGGTCAACCAGCGCGCCGACGTGCTCGCCGACCGCCTGAGCCAGCCGGGCCGCGGCGGCGTGTCCGAGGTCGGCGAATTCCTGCTGCTGCAGATGCTCAACCGCTATCAGCCGCTACTCGCGCATCTGATCAACCCGTCGGTGCTGCACCCGGAGCGCTTCTACGCCGCGCTCGTGCAGATCGCCGGCGAGCTCGCGACGTTCATGGAAGCGTCGCGTCGGCCGACGACGTGGCCGCACTACGACCACGACGATCTCTACGGCTGCATCATGCCGCTGATGTTCCTGCTGCGCCGCGGCCTGTCGACGGTGCTCGAGCAGAATGCCGTGCAGATCGACCTGCAGATCCGCAACTACGGCGTTCGCGTCGGCCACGTCAGCGACACGGAACTGCTGCGCAACGCCCAGTTCATCCTGGCGGTCCATGCAAGCACGCCGCCGGAGACGCTGCGCTCGAACTTCCCGACGCAGGTCAAGATCGGTCCGGCCGACAAGATCCGCGACCTCGTGAACCTGCATCTGCCCGGCGTCGGCCTGCGCCTGCTGCCGGTCGCGCCGCGCCAGATTCCCTATCATGCGGGTTACCACTATTTCGAAATGGACACCGCTGCGGACTTGTGGAAACAGCTGCAGAACACGGGCACGCTGGCGCTCCACGTCGCCGGCGAGTTCCCCGATCTCGAACTCGAATGCTGGGCCGTGCGCCGCTGAACGGCTATCGCAGACGGCGCGCTCGCCGCGCGTCGCGCTGAAATCCGGCGGGTACTGAACTCCTGACAGAACCGACCATGTCCAACCCTTCGTTCAACGCCGGCAACAATCGCACCTTCGTGATGCCGAGCCCGGGCGGCGCCGCGGCGCCGCTGTCCGCCGGCGCTCAGCCCGCATGGCAGTCGTCGGAACCGGAGATCCCGTCCGGCAACTCGCCGCTGATCGCGCTCGCCAATCCGATCCTCAATCTCGTCTACCAGATCCGCACGCTGGTGCACAACGCCGATCCGGACAAGCTGCGCAGCTACCTCGTCGACGAGATCCGCCGCTTCGACGCGGCGGCGAAGGCGCAGGGCATTCCGGCCGAACACATCGTCGCCGCGCGCTATTGCCTGTGCACGGTGCTCGACGAAGCCGCGGCGCAGACGCCCTGGGGCGGCTCGGGCGCCTGGTCGAAGAATTCGCTGCTGGTCACGTTCCACAACGAAACCTGGGGCGGCGAGAAATTCTTCCAGCTGCTCGCGAAGCTCGCGCAGACGCCGGCGCAGTACATCGACGTGCTGGAGCTCATGTACTACTGCATCGCGCTCGGGTTCGAAGGGCGCTATCGCATCGTCTCCAACGGCCAGAGCCAGCTCGAGAACCTCAAGCGGCGCCTCGCCGACATCATCAAGACCTCGCGCGGCGTGCCCGACCGCGCGCTGTCGATCCACTGGCAGGGCCACGCGGCCGAGCTGCCGCGCATCTGGGGCATGATCCCGGTCTGGGTATCCGCGATCGTGGCCGTGCTCCTGGGCATCGGGTTCTACATGCTGCTGGCGTTCTGGCTCGCGGCCCGCTCGGACAAGACCTTCATCGCGATCAGCAGCCTCAAGCTGCCGACTCCGCCGCCGGTCGTGCGCGACACCCCGCCGCCGCTGCGCTTCTCGAAGTTCCTCGAAAAGGAAATCCGCGAGGGCCTCGTGTCGGTCAAGGAGAACTCCGAGCAGAGCACCGTGACGATCCGCGGCGACGGCCTGTTCGAATCGGGCAGCGCGACCATGCGCCCGCAGTTCCGCGACATCGTCGATCGCATCGCGATGGCGATCGGCGAGGTGAAGGGCCGCGTACTCGTCAGCGGCCATACCGACGACAGACCGATCCGCAGCGTGCGCTTCCCGTCGAACTGGGAACTGTCGCAGGAGCGTGCGCGCGCCGTCGCGGCGCAGATCGACGCGACCGTGCGCACGCCGGGCCGCATCAGCACTGAAGGCCGCGGCGAAGCCGATCCGATCGCCGACAATGCGACGCCGGCCGGCCGCGCCCAGAACCGTCGCGTCGAGATCACGGTGTTCGCCTCGCCGGCCGAGCTGAACAAGGAGGTTCGCTAGTGTTGCGCCGTCTGTTCTCCCTGATCTTCAACCGCTACGTCTTCATCACGCTCGGCCTGATCGCGCTCGCTCTCGCGATCTGGTTCCTCGGCCCGCTGTTCGCGTTCGCGAACTATCGGCCGCTCGAACCGGTCCCCGTGCGCGTCTGGATCATCGTCGGCATCTTCGTGCTCGTGCTGCTGCGCCTGCTGATCCGCGTCTGGAAGAAGCAGCGCATGAACGCGCGTCTCATCGACGCGGTCATGGGTTTGCGCGAAGCCAAGCCGGCGGCGCCGAACGATCCGTCACGCGCGGCGATCGACGAACTGCGCGCGAACTTCGAGCGCGCGCTGGGCCAGCTCAAGAAGACACGCTTCGGCGGCAAGAAAGAAGGCGGGCTGTTCGCGCAGTTCGGTCAGAAATACCTGTACCAGATCCCGTGGTACGTGTTCATCGGCGCACCGGGTTCCGGCAAGACCACGGCGCTGCTCAACAGCGGCCTGCGCTTCCCGCTGGCCGAGGAAATGGGCAAGGAAAGCATCCGCGGCGTCGGCGGCACGCGCAGCTGCGACTGGTGGTTCGCCGACGAGACCGTGCTGCTCGATACCGCGGGCCGCTACACCACGCAGGAAAGCGACGCCACGGCGGACAAGGCCGAATGGGAGGGCTTCCTCAAGCTGCTCAAGCGCTTCCGCCCGCGTCAGCCGCTCAACGGCGCGATCCTGACGATCTCCGTCGCCGACCTGCTCACGTCGAGCGAAGACGAGCGCGTGCGCCATGCAGCGCGCATCCGCGCTCGCCTCAACGAGCTCACCGAGAACCTCAACATCGCGTTTCCGATCTACGTGCTCGTGAGCAAAGTCGACCTGCTCGGCGGCTTCAACGAGTACTTCGCGAATCTCAGCAAGGAAGAGCGCGCCCAGGTCTGGGGCTTCACGCTGCCGCTGCAGATCGGCGGCGACGCGAATCGCGACCAGCTCGGCAAGCAGATGGAACAGGAAATGGACGCGCTCGCGCGGCGCCTGTTCGACAAGCTGCCCGAGCTGATGCTGAGCGAGAACGACACGGCGCGGCGCGCGCGTGCCTATACGCTGCCGCAGCACTTCTCGAACCTGACTCCGCTCGTGCGGCAATTGCTGCAGAACGTGTTCGCCGATTCGAAGTTCGCGCCGACGGCGATGCTGCGCGGCGTCTACTTCACCAGCGGCACGCAGGAAGGCACGCCGTTCGACCGGCTGCTCGGCAGTCTCAACCGCAGCCTCGGCTTCGACGGCCGCGTGTCGTTGCAGCAGACGCCCAAGAGCGGCAAGAGCTTCTTCCTGCAGGATCTCCTGCACAAAGTGATTTTTCCCGAAGCGCATCTGGCCGGCCGCAACCGCCGCGCGGAGCGGCGCGAACGCCTGCTCAGCATCGCCGGACATCTGGGCGTCATCGGCCTGCTCACGCTCGCCGTGCTCGGCTGGGCCGTGAGCTACAAGCGCAACACGGGCTATATCGATTTCGTCGACTCGAAGACGGCGCTCGTCGACGGCCATCTCAAGAACATGCAGAAGGGCGAAGGCGGCACCCTGCTCGAGCTGCTGCCGGGGCTGAACGCACTCGCGAAGCTCGCCGACGGACCGAATTTCACCGTCGGCGACCCGCCGATCAACCTGACCTATGGGCTGTACCAGGGCACCAAGCTCGACGCCGCCGCGCAGGACTCCTATCGCAAGGCGATCGAGCGCGCGCTGCTGCCACGCACCGTGCGCCGCCTCGAAGAGCTGCTGCGCACGACCCCCGAAGACAACCTCGAGCTGACCTACGAGACGCTCAAGGTCTATCTGATGCTCAGCGAACCCAAGCACTACGACGCGGCGACCGTGGAAGCCTTCCTGCGTCTGGACTGGGAGCGCAGCCTGCCGCCGTCGGCGACGCAGGAACAGCGCGATCAGCTGTTCGTGCACCTCTCGCGCCTGCTGTCGGCCGACTCCGTGGCATCGCCGTTCCCGGTCGATCAGGAGCTCGTCAAGCAGAAGCGCGAGCAGCTCGCCCGCTACTCGCTCGCGCAGCGCGCCTACAGCCGACTGAAGAATCGCCTCAACAACGGCTCGCTCAGCGACTTCACCATCGCCGAAGCCGGCGGTCCGCAGGCCACGATCGTGTTCCGGCGCGCCAGCGGCCAGCCGCTGACGAAAGGCATCCCCGGCCTGTTCACGTTCCATGGCTACTACAACGTGTTCCTGCCCGAAGCCGAATCGGTGCTGGGCCTGCTCGAGAACGAGGAAGCCTGGGTGCTCGACCGCGTAGCGCAGCGCCCGCAGCAGCAGCTCGAAGCCCTCAGCGAAGGCGCGTTGCAACGCGACCTCAAGCGGCTCTACCTGCATGAATACGTCGGCCTCTGGGAGGCCTATCTCGCCGACGTGCGGCTCGTCGACAGCGCGTCGATGTCGCAGAGCATCGAGACCGCGCGCATCCTGTCCGCGCCCGACTCGCCGATCGCGCAGTTCCTGCGGGCCGTCGCGCGCGAAACGACCTTGATCAAGCCCGACAGCGCGAACGACCAGTCGCTGCTGACCCAGGCCAAGCGCCAGGTCAACACGGCCGCCGACGATCTGCGCCGCACGCTGGGACCGTCGATGGTGCCGGCCGCCGCACGCAAGGAAGAACGCCTCGAACGCATCGTCGACGACCGCTTCGAACCGATACGCCGGCTCGTGCGCACCGACAGCGGCGCGCCGCAGATCGACAACGTGATGAAGCTGTTCAACGAGGTCTACATGAACATGTCGGGCACGCAGGCGGCGCTCGCGACGCGCACGACCCTGAGCGTGCCGTCGACCGAAGTGCTCACGCGCGTGCGGGCCGAAGCGGCGCAGCTGCCGATGCCGCTGCGCGGCATGCTCGAAAACCTCGCCGAAAGCAGCAGCCGCCAGACCGACGGCAGCATCCGCAGCACGCTCGGCGGCGAACTCGACAGCTCGCTCGGCGAGTTCTGCCGGCGCGCGATCCAGGGACGCTATCCGTTCGAACGCTCGGCCACGCAGGAAGTGACGCTGGCCGATTTCGGACGCATGTTCAGCCAGGGCGGCATGATGGATCAGTTCTTCCAGAGCCGCCTCGCGCCGATGGCCGATGTGTCCGGCGCGACCTGGGTACTGCGCCAGCCCGGCGGCGGCCAGGCCTCGCTCGCGTCGTTCCAGAAGGCCGCGCGCATACGCGACGTGTTCTTCCCGTCGGGCGGCAAGGCGATGGACCTGTCGTTCGAGTTCAAGGTGCTGGAAATGGACGCGACGATCGAGCAGATGACGCTCGACGTCGACGGGCAGGTATTCCGCTACGCGCACGGCCCGCAGGTGCCGCAGCGCGCGACCTGGCCCGGTCCGCGCGCGACGAACCAGGTGCGTATCGTCACGGCCAGTGCGAAGGACGGCGAGAAGTACATGGTCAAGACCGGCCCCTGGGCGCTGTTCCGCCTGTTCGACGAGGGCGAGATCCGGCCCGGCGCCGGCCCCGAGCGCTTCGTCGCCGCGCTGCTGATCCACGGCAAGCGCATCGTGCTCGAAGTGACCGCGAGCAGCGTGCAGAACCCGTTCCGGCTGCGCGAGCTCGTCAGCTTCACGTGTCCGGGTCGCATGTGATGAGCGGCGTCGGCCTCGTCGGCGAGTTCGGCTTCTACGGGAAGATCCCGTCGCTCGGCGACTTCGTCACGCGAAGTCTGCCGCGCGACCAGATCGGCGTCGTGGACGAATGGATGCAGGAAGGCCTGTTCGCGCTCCGGTCGATTTCGGAGTCCTGGCTCGACAGCTACCTCGTATCGCCGGTCTGGCAGTTCGTGCTGCCGGCCGGCATGTGGTCCGCGGCGCCGCTGTGCGGGCTATTGATGCCGAGCGTCGACCGGGTCGGCCGCTATTTCCCTTTTTTTACCTGTGCGCCCATGAGCGCACTCGCAAACGGCGACGCGGGCACGCTGTGGCGCCGCATGTCGCGTCTCGCGCGGGACCTGCCGCGCGTGCTACACGACCAGCTCGACGCCGAAGCCTCGCTGCTGCTCGTGCAGGACCCCACGCCGAACACTGCCGAAGACTGGCGCGGCATCCTGAGTCTCGCCGACTTCAACGCGGCCGGTACGCGCTCGATCTGGTGGTCCGAACGCACGCACCACATGCCGCTGCGCGAATACCAGCACCGGGGCAAGCCCGATACGGAACTGTTCCTGAGGCTGTTCGGGCACTGAGCCGCGAACCATGCCGCATCCGGATCAACGAATCCGCCGCAGTTCCTGCTCGATGTCCGCCAGCAGCGGCTCGACGGTCTCCTGCGCTTTCTCTCGCGCATTGAGCGCGGTGAAGTCGACCGATTGCGACGGCGCGGAGAACAGCAGCTCGCCGTCGCTGGGCCGGTAGGCGCTCAGGCTGAATTCGGCGCTGTAGAGTGTGGAGACGTTGCCGTAGTACTCGACCTCGGTCGCGCCGACCGGATTCGCATCGACGTAGAACACGGCATCGGCCTTGCGCGCATACGCGCGCGGTTCGGATTCGCGCGAACGGCCGTTGGCCTGGATCACGCGGAACCCCTGTTCGCGCGCGAACGCACCGATCGCATCGCGTGCCGGCCCGGCGATGACACTGTCACCGCTGATCACGATCGCGATCGTCGGCGCCTGCCGCGCCGCCACGGCGGGCTTGCGCGCCGCGACCCGCGTAGCATCCGCCGCGTGCGCGCCGCTCGACACCGACACGGTCGCCGCCAGGGTCAGCGCAAGCGCGCCGATCATCCGAATCCTTCGTTGCATGACTTCCTCCGATCCGACGCCGCCCCCGGTCTGCGCATCATAGGCAGCCGGATCGGCGCAGGAACGCGACCAATTGGCATTTCTACCGTCGTAGCGTCCGCGACATCGCGGGGCGGGCGCGCCATGCGCAGCGCCGTATGAACGGAACGCCAGCTTGCCGCACGACGCCGTGCGGTCGAGGCATGGAAACCGTTCCCGTTCGCCGCGGCCTCCGGTCGACAAAGCAGGTGCGCCCGCCTAGACTGGTCGGCCGGGTACGAGCCAGGCATCGCCGTAGAGGGTCTTTCGTGAACAGCCTCTACAGTCCCGACAATCCGGATACCAGAAGCGTCCTGTTCGAATGCGTCGCCGGCAGCCGCGCGTACGGCACCGCGTCGGCCGACAGCGACGAAGACATCCGCGGCATCTTCGCGCTGCCGAGAGCGCGCTATGCGGACCTCGCCGCTCCGCCGAACCAGGTCGCCGACGCGCGCAACAACATCGTCTACTACAGCCTGCGGCGCACGATCGAGCTGTTGACCGCAGCGAACCCGAGCGTGCTCGAATTGCTGTACATGCCGGCAGACTGCATCCGGCGCCGCACTCCGGAGATGGAACGCCTGCTCCAACGGCGCGCGCTGTTCGTCAGCACGCGCTGCGCCGACACGCACGTCGGCTATGCCTTCAGTCAGATCCGGAAGGCACGCGGCCAGAACAAGTGGATCAACCAACCAAGACCGGAACAAGCGCCGCGCAAGGAAGACTATTGTCATGTGATCCGACGCGACGATCTGCTCGTGACTGACAGTGCGCCGTGCCGGCCGCAGCGTCTCGCGACGAGCGGAATCGATCTGGCAGCCTGCCATGCGGCGCGGCTCGAACACGCGCGCGATGCCTACCGGCTGTATCACTACGGCGCCGCGGCGCGCGGCGTATTCCGCGGCGATACGCTGGCCTGCGAGTCGATTCCGGCGGACGACGAGGTCGAACGCTTTGCCGGCCTGCTGTTCTACAACGAACCGGCCTGGAAGCAGGCGCTCATCGACCACCAGAACTACTGGACTTGGCGACGCGAGCGCAATGAAGCGCGCTGGCGGCAGCAGGAGTCCGGCGAACTCGATTTCGATGCGAAGAATCTGATGCATACGATCCGACTCCTGTTGTCGGGCAAGGCCATCCTCGAACGCGGCGAACCGTTGGTGCGCGTCGAGGGCGAAACGCTGCAGTTGCTGCGCGCCATTCGCGAAGGCCGGTACCGCTACGACGAGATTCTGGAGATGGCCGATGCGATCGTTGCCGACTGCGAACGGCTCAAGCCGCTCAGCGAGCTGCCCGCGGAAATCGACGCGGCAGCGGCCAATGCGCTGCTGCAGGAACTCTCAGACGATTGGGAACGACGCCAGTGATGACACCGATGATCCTCCGCGCGCTCGTCGAGCTCGAGCGCGAGTACGGCGTGGAGGTGCTTTTCGCCGCCGAGTCCGGCAGCCGTGCCTGGGGTTTCGCGTCGCCCGACAGCGACTACGACGTGCGCTTCGTCTACCGCCATCCGCGCGACTGGTATCTGCGTGTTTCCGAGCCGCGCGACGTCATCGAGCGCATGCTGCCGAACGACCTAGACGTCAGCGGCTGGGATCTGCGCAAGGCGCTGCGACTGTTCCAGCGCTGCAACGTCGCCCTGTACGAATGGCTCGGCTCGCCGATCATCTATCGCGAGGCACCGATTTTTGCCGCGCGTCTGCGCGAGCTGCTGTCGACGTTCTTCCAGCCGGCGTCGGCGCTGCACCACTATCTGGACACGGCCCGTACAACCTTCGCCGACCACCTCGACCGGCCGACCGTGCGCCTCAAGAAAGTGTTCTATTTCCTGCGCCCGATATTGGCCTGCCGCTGGATCGAACACACCCGTGAACAGCCGCCGACCGAATTCGCGAAGCTCGCCGCCGCCGCCTGGGTGACCGACGGCGAGCGCGCGTTCATCGCCGAACTGCAATACCGCAAGCTGCGCGCCTCCGAGGGCGAGTCGGAGCCACTCGGCCCGGCTTTGCAGCAGTGGATGCAGGATCAGCTGGCCCATTTCACGCGCATCGGCCCTTCGCTCGCGCGGCGCCGGGATGCCGACAGCGCGGCGCTCGATGCCCTGATGGTCGAGCTTTGCGCCGACACGTCGCGGCATCGGTGAAACGCCCTTCACGTCGTATCCCCGGGCCATGCGCACCAT
>CAMLSI010000165.1 GCA_946482585.1 uncultured Lysobacteraceae bacterium | reverse complement strand
GATGCGCGCGCCGGCCGCCCGTGCCCGCGCGCAATGCGCATCGGCGTCGGCGACGCGCAGCATCACCGCGAGGCCGCGTGCGTCGACCGGTTCGGCACGCGCGGCGATCACCACGGCGCCGTCGCCGAACGCGAGCTGGATGCGATGCGAACCGATGCGCAGGCGCTCGTTGAAACCGAATGCGTGCACGAGCCATGCGGCGGTCGCGATCACGTCGGCGTAGCCGAGCACGGGAATCACGGCGGCCGTCGGCATCGAACGATTGACGCGCAGGCAGGGCGGTTCGCTCATGTCGGCTCTCCGTTCAGGCGCTGGCGCCGGGCTGGCGCAGCAGATAGTGCGCACGGTGCGGCAGCGGCGTACGCGCGATGTCGTGCGGCGTCGTGTTCTTGATGCTCAGGCCCGCCGCGAAATTCAGGCCGACGCGTGCGTAGCAGTGCTGCACGAACGCCGAGCAATACAGCGAATTCTCGCGCGCGAGCAGATTCTCGCGTTCGCGCAGGGTCGGTCGTGCGAGCGCGAGCAGAGTGCCGACGATCTCGCGCAGCGAATAGCGCGTCGCATTGGCGAGCAGGTCGAGCGCCGCCGCCAGCACGCGGCGCGCGGCGGCTTCGTCGAGACCGAAATCCAGTACCGCGAGATTCGGCCATTCGCCCGCGTCGAAGAATTTCGAGAGCCGGTTTTCCTGCGCGCCGAGCCGGATCTGTTTGTGCCGCAGATCGAGATCCGATTCGAGCACCCACCAGTGGCCGTCGCTGCGGGCTTCGCCGAACAGGAACGCATGCGACCAGGCGCTGCCGGCGGCGTCGTCGACGAGCAGGCGCTGTGCCTGGCGGATGCCGCGGTCGATGAAGTGGCTGCCGCCGGCGAGGCCGACGCGCGCGGGAGCCGCATGCGCGAGCAGGAAGTCGGCGTTGGTCTGCGGCGCGGCGTCGATGGCATTCACGGGCGAGGCTCGGGAGGGGAATCGCAGGCGCAATAGTAACCAGCGCCCGGCGGACGGCGCCGGGAATTTCGCGGGTTCCGATGCGGCAGCGGTGCGAGCGCGTTTCGGCGTGCCGATCGTGTTTCCCGCCGGGGCCGGTTCCACCGATTGCGTCGCGCACGTAGCATCCGCAGTCCGTCCTCGGGAGGCGATCCATGACTGCTTTCGTTGCGCTGCTGCGCGCCGTCAATGTCGGCGGTACGGGCAAGCTGCCGATGGCCGACCTCAAGGCCTTGTGCGACGCCTGCGGCTTCGCCGACGCGAAGACCTATATCGCGAGCGGCAACGTGGTGTTCACCACGCGCAAGGGCGAGGCGGCCGTGCGGGCGGCACTCGCCGCCGCGCTGGAGGCGTATGCGGGAAAGCCTGTCGGCGTGCTCGTGCGCACGGCGGCGGAGATGGCCGGCGTGCTTGCGGCGAATCCGTTTCCGAACGCCCGGCCGAATCGTGTCGTCGCGATATTTCTGGACACGCCGCCGCCGCGCGGGTGCCTCGCCGCGGCCACGCACGTCAACGGCGAGGAAATGGCGCTCGGCAAGCGCGAGATCTACGTGCACTACGGCGACGGCATGGCCGATTCCAAACTGAAGATTCCGTCGGCGCTCGCGGGCACGGCGCGCAACATGAACACGGTCGCCAAACTGGCCGACATGGCGCGGCAGATCGGAGCCCGAGGCTGACGTTCGCGCTCCGTCGCGACGCGCGTCGGCTCACGCGGCGCCCACGCGGGTTCCCTGGTATTTCGCCGACGACTGTTCCCAGCCGATCAGCGGCGCGCGGATCGCGTCGCCCGCATCGGGCTTGCCGGCGAGCGGATCGACGAGTTCGATCGCGAAGTCGCGGCCGTTCGCATCGATGTCCTGCACGATGACGTCGAGTGTGGCCGCGCCGTCGTGCTCGGCGACGAACCAGTGCACGTTGCCGTCGACCGGACCGATCGCGGCGCTGAAACCGGGGCGGGCGAGCATGTCGAGGCGCGGCTTCAGCAGCAGGGAATCGCCGTCGCGGCCGAGCCGGTCATAGGTGCGCGTGCGCAGCCTGCCGCTGACGACCGCGTGCGCCGACAGCATGCCGCGATGCCCGTGCGGCGTGATGACCTGGCCTTTCGCGAACACGAAGTACGCGGCCGCGAACGCGGCCTTCGACAGGCTGCCGTCGACGTCGGCGAGTTTGATGAACGTCTTGGCCGGATCCTTGCTCTCGCGCTGCATCGCGCGCAATGCGCGATCGAACTGCAGTTGCGGCAGGAATTCCGCGAGCGGCGTGGACGCGTTCAGCGCATCGAGTTCCCGACGCCAGTCCGCGCTCGCGATCGCGCCGTTGCGCAGCCGTTGCGCCAGTGCTTCGACGCGCTGCAGCCATTGGCGCGCAGCGGCGGCAGTGGCCATGCGCGGATCGGCGCGCAGCAACGGCGCGAAGCCGCAGGCCAGCGCGAATGTGCCGACTTCGGCGAGGAGGCGCCGTCGCGATGGCGGCGGTGCGGCGGGAGGCATGGCGTCGGTCATGGCGGCGATCCGTTAGGCACAGGGGCCGAGCTTCAGCGGCGCGCGTGACGGCGTCGGGCAGGAATCCTGGCAATTTGCGGGCACGATCGCCTGCCGTGCGGCGGTGTCGCCGATCGTGCGGCGCGCGCTCGCCCGCGCGGATCAGACGCGGCGATAGCGGCCTTTCATGAACAGGCAGAAATCGTCCTGTCCCGGAAAGCGGTTCTCGATAGAGAACGTGTAGGTGTCGCTGCCTTCGAGAACGTAGACGTAGCGTCCGTCGCCGCGCGGCGAGGTCTTCAGGAAGGTCAGCGTGTCGCCGTCCCAGCGGCCGCGCGCGGGTGTCTCGGGCGGAAAGCCCATGCTGTCGAACCACCACCAGAGCACGTCGCCGGATTCCGGATCGATGGTGAACACGCCGTGGCCGCGGAACACGATCGCGCCGTCTTTTTCTTCTTCGTAGTCCTGCGTGAGCGCCATGCCGTCGGTGACGACGCGATAGACGCCGCGTCCGATGGCATTGCCGCCGGGACCCCAGGGCGAGGGCTGCAATGCTTCGCTGCCTTCCCAGTTGCCGGCGAAGGCGGCGAGGCGGGCATGTGCGGGACCGGGCTTGGGCATGTCCATGGCGCGCTCCCTGGCGGACGGTCACCGCATCTTAGGTCAGGACGGCGGGCGGCGCTTGCGACCTCGACCGTCACGCGCGTACGGTGTCGGCCCATCGTCCGCCGTGAACGAAACCGTCATGTCCGAAGCGAAGACGCAGCCGACCAAGACCACGCTCGCGGCGTTTCTCGCCGGTGTCGCCGATCCGGCGCGCCGTGCCGATTGCGCGACTCTCGCGAAACTCATGCAGAAGATCACCGGTGAGAAAGCCGTGATCTGGGGGCCGAGCATCGTCGGCTTCGGCCGCTATCGCTACCGCTATGCGAACGGCACCGAAGGCGACTGGCCGGTGGTCGGTTTCTCGCCGCGCAAGAACGATCTGACGCTCTACATCATGCGCGGCTTCGATGATGCCGACGCGTTGCTCGCGCGACTCGGCAAGCACAAGACCAGCAAGGCCTGCCTCTACCTGAAGTCGTTGGCCGGCATCGATCTCGGTGTGCTCGAGGAACTGATCGCGCGCGGTGTCGCGGCGATGGAACCGCAGCGCGTGCGCTGACGACGCCGAAGCGGCGGCCCTATTTCACGACGTGCAGCTTGCCGTCGGCGAGGACCAGCCGCGCGCGCAGCACCTGCTCGACGCTGCGCGCCTCGGGCTCGCCGCTGTCGGGATTGCCGCCTTCGCGCGAGAACGCGTAGCGCATCGGCAGTGCGATGTCGACGCCGTCCTTCTGCGCCGCCCAGCTCACGGTGCCGAGATCGCCGCCGATCGCCTGCGCCGGTTCGGGGAAGGTCAGGCTCGCGACGTCGTAGCGCGTTTCCTTGTTCGCGCCGGTCGCCGTCGGTCGCAGCACGTACAGCACGAGACCCGCGACTTCGGTGCGTCCGACCGCAACCATCGCGAGCGCGCCGTCGGCCAGTGCCTGGCGCTGCACGATTTCCTCGGTGACGCCGGAATCGGAGAACAGCAACTGGCGTATCGCCTCGGCGTCGCCGGGCGCGCCGTCGACGGTTTCGATCGAGCTGCTGCTGTAGGTGCCGTCGTCGGCGCCCGTATCGTTCGTCACTGCCGAGCTGTTGATCGCCGCCGCGTCCAGTGCGGCGGTCACGCCGTTCGGGTCGTGGGAGATGCGGCCGCTGTCGTCGATGCGGAACGCCGCGTTGTAGTCGGGGCCGGTCTGCTGTTCGCGGCCGGCGTTCTCGAGCACGGTGAACTGCGTGGGACTGCGCAGGTCGACGTTGCGGCGATAGCGGATGCCTTCGACGCCGACGAGCATCTGATCGCGCAGCTTGCCCTGCGCATCGCTCGTGAAGATCAGATCGTAGCGGCTGCCTTCGAGCGCGCGTCCGCTGTCGATGCGCAGCAGCCACGTCGTCGCCGCTGCGCCTTGCGCGACGCGCAGCAACTGCACGCGCTCGCGCGTGACACTGGACCAGTGCAGATCGGTGTCCTCGCCGTGCGCAGCCTGCACGCGCGCGTAGTTCGGATCGTAGGCCTCGGGCGACGCGAAACGGGTTTCGCCCCAGACACTCGCGATGCAGCGCAGGCCGGCCGCGTCGAGCCGCGCCGCGGCGAAATCCTGTGCATACAGCGAAGCGGACGGCGCGGTCAGCGGCGAGGACGGCAGCGCCGTCAGGCAATTCGTCGCTGCGGCCGATGCGGCCGGTGGCGAGGCCGTCGGCGGCGGCGAGCCGGGCTGGCATGCGGCCAGGATCAGCGACAGCGGCAGCGCACGTAGCGGACGAGACGGCATGGTCAACTCCCTGACAGGCGGCTGCGCCGGTCGGTGCAGTCCACAAGGCGCGAGCTTAGCCTGAGCTGAAGCGGTTCCGATGTGACGAGGAATGGGGAATGGGCAACCGCCTGCCGTCGCGCCGCAGGCACGATGCCTGGGCTACGCTACGCGCCCCGCGTCATCGACGCTGCCGAGGATCACCGTGGACGACCCCGCGCTGCAGGCTCTGTTTCTGCCGTTTCTCGACGGCACGCTGATACCGCCGGCGCGGCTTGCATTCCTGCGCGCGCGCAACGGCCAGGGATTGCAGCAGTTTCGTTCGGTATTCGGCCGTGTCGCGATCGTCGCCGAACAGAGCTTCCGCCCCTTCGCCGATGCGCTGCCGCTCGACGTCGAAGCCATTGCGCTGACGGACGCGCGCTTCGACGCGGTGCTGATGCTGCCGCCGCGCCAGCGTGGCGAGGCGCGCGCGTTGCTCGCGCATGCGCTGGAACTCGCATCGCCCGGCGCGCTCGTCGTCGCGAGCGTCGCGAACAGTGAAGGTGCGCGCGCGATCGAAAGCGATTTCGAACGTCTCGCCGGTACGCCCGCGACGATGAGCAAGCACAAGTGTCGCGTGTTCTGGCGCCGCCACGAGCCGGCGCAGGTCGACGCGACGCTCGCTCGGCAATGGCAGGACGAGGCCGCGCCTCAGACCATCGCCGACGGCCGCTTCCTGAGCCGGCCCGGCCTGTTCGCCTGGGATCGCATCGACGCGGCCTCGGCCCTGCTCGCGGCGCAGCTGCCGGCCGATCTGGCCGGACGCGGCGCCGATCTCGGCGCGGGATACGGCTACCTCGCGAGCGAAGTGCTCGCCCGCTGTGCGCGCGTCGATGCGCTGGATCTGTTCGAGGCGGAGGCGCGCGCCCTCGAGCTCGCGCGTCTCAATCTCGACCGCATCGCCGCGACGCGCGAACAGCCTGTCGCGCTGCACTACTTCTGGCACGACGTCACGCGCGGACTGCCGCACCGCTACGATTTCATCGTGACCAATCCGCCGTTCCATCAGGGCCGCGCCGACGAGCCGGAGCTCGGCCGTCGCTTCATCCGCGCGGCGGCGCAGGCGCTGACGCCGCAGGGCCGGCTGCTGCTCGTCGCGAACCGCCATCTGCCGTACGAGCAGACCATGAAGGAATCCTTCGCGCAGACGCAGGTGCTCGCCGACGCGCAGGGCTTCAAAGTCATCGCCGCACGGGAGCCGCGCGCATGAAACTGCTGCGGCTGATTGCGAATCTCGGTTACGGCAGCCGGCGCGAGGTCGCGGCATGGTTTCGCGACGGACGCATCACCGATGCCGACGGCAATGCGCTGGACGAAGACACCCGCATCGATCCGGCGCAGGTGCGCATCGACGAAGAGCCGCTCGATCCGCCGCCGGGCCTCGTCGTGCTGCTGCACAAGCCGGTCGGCTACACCTGCTCGACCAAGGACCCGGGCCGGCTGATCTACGACCTGCTGCCGCGGCGCTACCGCTATCGCGATCCTCTGCTGTCGCCGGTCGGGCGTCTGGATCGCGATACCTCGGGCCTGCTGCTGCTGACCGACGACGGCGTGCTGCTGCATCGGATCATTTCGCCGAAATCCAGTATTCCCAAACGCTACGAGGCGACGCTGGCGCAGGATCTTCGCGGCGACGAAGCTGCGATCTTCGCCGGCGGCACGCTGATGCTCGACGGCGAGAAGACGCCGCTGCTGCCGGCGGAGCTCGAGGTCGTATCGCCGCGCTCGGCGCGGCTGACCTTGCACGAAGGCCGCTATCACCAGGTGCGGCGCATGTTCGCGGCGACCGGCAATCACGTGACGGCCCTGCACCGCGCGGCCGTCGGCGCGCTGACGCTGGACGGCCTCGCGCCCGGCGAGTGGCGCGCGCTGGCGCCGGACGACATTGCGCGCGTGTTCGCGCGCTGAGTGCGGACCGGGTCGATCAGCCCGTCGTTTCGCTCGCGACGCCCTTGTCGGTGACGACCGGGCGCGCGAGCCGTGCCTCGCGGTGCGCGATGTAGATGTTGCTGCCGACGATCACGGCGGCGCCGACGAAGGTCCACAGGTCGAGCTTTTCCGAGAACAGGAAATAGCCGAACACGATCACGACGGGCAGCTGCAGGAAACTCAGCGGCGTCAGCGCGGAGACTTCGCCGAGCTTGAGCGCGCGCGTCCATAGCAGATGTGCGATCGTGCCGAATCCGCCGGCGAGCACGACCCAGAGCCACGATTCCGCATTCGGCCATTGCCAGAACGGAATCGCCGCCGGCAGCGACAGCAGCACCCAGAGGCCCGTCGTGATCAGCACGATCGCATCGGGATGCTCGGTGCGCGACAGGAACTTGATGCTGATCGCGACGGTGCCGCTCATCGCGGCGGCGAGCAGGGCGACGAGGCTCGCGCCGCTGAAATCGGCCGCGCCGGGGCGCACGATCACGAGCACGCCGATGAAGCCGAGCAGCACCGCGGTCCAGCGGCGCAGGCGGACGACTTCGCCGAGAAACACGACCGCGCCGATGGTCACGAACAGCGGCGTCGCGTACGACAGCGAGATCGCCTGCGCGAGCGGCAGATGCACCACGGCCCAGAAGCCCGCGAGCATCGACACGATGCCGATGCAGCAGCGCAGCACGTAGAACGCCCATTTGTTCGTGCGCAGCAGCGCAGGGCCGTGCCGCAGCATCAGCGGCAGCGCGAACACGAAGCCGAACAGACTGCGGAAGAACGCGATCTCGAATGCGTGCAGCTGCTTCGATGCGAGGCGGATCGTTACCGTCATGAAGCCGAACAGGACGGCGCTCGCGGTCATCAGCAAAGCCGCTTTGACGAGCGAGGAGGAAGCGGCGCTGTCCGCTTCGGCAGTGGCATTCACGGCAGGGCGTCGGGGCGGAAAGTCGGCAACGTTACGCGGATGCGGATCGCGGCGACAGGTCCAAAGGTCAGGGGCGGCACGGAGCCGGCGCGCAGAGCGCTCCGTGCGACGGCGATCGTCGCAAGTTGCGGTGTCGGTCATGAATCGGTGGAGCCGCTCCCCGTAGATTCACCGGGCGGCGGCGTACGGGGACGAACATGGCAAGTGCAGCACGACGGTGGCTGGCGGTTCCGGCCGGTATTCTCACAGCGGCAGCGGCAATCGCGCAGTCGCCCGGACACAAGCCCGATGCGATCTGGTTCGACGCCTTCGAGGCGCCGGATCAGGGGCCGCGCCGCGACATCGACGCGGCGCGCTTCCTCGCGCAGGCCACCTTCGGTCCGACCACGGCCGAAATCGCGCGCGTGCGTTCGCTCGGCTATCGCGCGTGGCTCGATCAGCAATTCCTCGAGCCGGTGTCGACGAGCGAGCCGTACCTCGACTGGGTCGCGTCCCTTCCGCCCAACGACGTCACCGACGACGCCCGGCTGGAGATCTGGGCGATCAACGCGGCGGGCTTGCCGGACCCGAGCCGCGCGCAGCGCGTGCCGACCGACCTGCTGCGCCAGCGCGTCGCGTTCGCGCTGAGCCAGATCTTCGTCGTGTCGAACGCGAACGGCACCTTGAACTACCAGCCCTGGGCGCTCGCGAGCTATCAGGACATGCTCGCGACGAAGGCATTCGGCAATTTTTCCGACCTGCTGCGCGGCGTGACCCTGCATCCGGCGATGGGCATCTATCTCAACATGATGCAGAACCAGAAGGAGGATGAAGACCAGAACATCCATCCGGACGAGAACTTCGCGCGCGAAGTGCTGCAGCTGTTTTCGGTGGGGCTCGTGCAGCTCGACGGCAACGGCCAGCCGCTGCTGCAGAACGGCCAGCCCGTGCCGACCTACGACCAGGCCACGGTGCGCGGTTTCGCCGCCGTGTTCACGGGCTGGAACTGGAACAATGCCGGCTGCGGCGAGACGACGTACACCTGCTGCGACGAGGACACGTATTTCTGGTGCGGTCCCGGCAATCCCGACGAAGCGCCCTGGCAGCAGCCGATGCAGCCCGTCGAGGCCTATCACGACAATACGCACCCCAAGCAGTTGCTGAACTACGCGAACGTGAGCCTGCCGGGCGGCGTGCTCGCGCCCGGCAATGCGACGGCGGAACTCGATGCGGCGCTCGCGAACATCGTCAATCATCCGAATGTCGGTCCGTTCATCGCGCGGCGGCTGATCCAGAACCTCGTCACGAGCAATCCGACGCCGGGCTACGTGGGTCGCGTCGCGGCGAAGTTCGCCAACAACGGACAGGGCGTGCGCGGCGACATGAAGGCCGTGCTGCGCGCGATCCTGCTCGATGCGGAGGCGCGCAGCGGCCACCTGCAGCGGCCCGACACCTACGGCAAGCTGCGCGAGCCGCTGCTGAAACTCACGCACCTGTGGCGCGCGATGGATGCGCGCTCGGGCAACGGACGCGTCGGCAACCTCAATACCTGGCCGCCGCTCGAACTGCGGCTCGGCGAAGCGCCGCTGCGCTCGCCGACGGTGTTCAATTTCTTCAAGCCCGACTACGCTCCGCCGGGCGAAGTCCGCACGCGCGGCCTGCGCGCGCCGGAATTCCAGATCCTCTCGGATTCGCTCGCGGTATCGACGCCGAACCGGCTGTTCTACGAACTGTTCTGCTACTACACCGGCAGCGATCGCTGCTACGACAGCGACTCCGCCGACACCCTGCAGATGAATCTCGCGCGCGATACCTCGCTCGCGGCCGGTGATCCCGCGGCATTGCTCGACCGCTACAACCTGCTGTTCCTGTCGGGCCAGATGTCGCCGTTCATGCGCGCGACGATACTCGCGCAGCTGCAGCAGCTCACCGCGCAGGACTACGGCGCCGCGCTCGGCCGCGTGCGCGTGCAGAACGCGCTGTATCTGATCATGAACTCGCCCGAATACTCGGTGCAGAAGTGAGGACCGCATGAACGCGAATCGACGCCAATTCCTGCGCCGCAGCCTCGCTCTCGCCCTCGGCGGCGTCGGCCTGCAGTCGGCCTTCGGCAATCTCAGCGTGCTCGCTGCAGCGGCGAACCAGCGCCGCTACATCTTCGGCGACTACAAGGCGCTGGTCTGCGTCTACCTGAGCGGCGGCAACGACAGCTTCAACAGCATCGTGCCGTACAGCGCGGCGCAGTACGCGGCCTACCGGCAGTCGCGCAACGGTCTGGTGTCCGCGGGCGGACTCGCACTGGAACAGGCCGCGATCCAGGCGCAAAGCCTCACCGCGCTCGCGGCCGGCGGCGGCCTTCCCGGCGGCCCGCCCAGCGACGGCGGCAGCTATGGCCTGCATCCGTCGCTCGCCCCGCTGCGTCCACTGTTCAACAATGGAAAAATGGCCATCGTGGCGAACGTCGGCACTCTGCTGCAGCCCGTGACGCAGGCCGACTACCAGGCCGGCATCGTGCCGGTGCCGCCGCAGCTGTTCTCGCACGACGATC
>CAMLSI010000164.1 GCA_946482585.1 uncultured Lysobacteraceae bacterium | reverse complement strand
CGCCACAGCGCCGCACTCGCGCAGCTGCGCGAGTGGGGGTTCCCGGTGTCGCCCGAAGTCGACACGACACGTGGATTCGCCGGGCTAGTCGCCTATTACCGCCGCATCGGCGAACGCCGCGACCGGCTGCCGTACGATATCGACGGCGTGGTCTACAAGCTCGACGACTACGCCGGCCAGCGCCAGATGGGCTTCGTCTCGCGCGCGCCGCGCTGGGCCATCGCGCACAAGTTTCCGGCGCAGGAGCAGTCGACCGAATTGCTCGACATCGATATCCAGATCGGCCGTACCGGCGCGGCGACGCCGGTCGCGCGCCTGAAGCCGGTACAGGTCGCTGGCGTCACCGTCAGCAACGTGACCCTGCACAATGCCGACCAGATCGCGCGCCTCGACGTGCGTATCGGCGATTCGGTGATCGTGCGCCGCGCCGGCGACGTGATTCCGGAAATCGTCAAGGTCGTGCTCGAACGCCGCCCCGAAGGCGCGGCGCCCTGGCAGTTCCCGACCTCGTGTCCGGTCTGCGGTTCCGCGCTGGAGCGCGTGCAGAAGATCAAGAAGCAGACCAAGACCGAGACGGTCTACGAAGACAGCGTGGCCTGGGTCTGCAGCGGCGGCCTGTTCTGTCCGGCCCAGCGCAAGGAGGCCATTTTCCATTTTGCGGCACGGCGCGCGATGGACATCGAAGGCCTCGGCGGCGAGATCATCGACGACATGATCGAACTGCCGTTTCTGCACGACGGCGATTCCGCGCACAGCCTGCGCAGCCCGGCCGACCTCTATGCGCTGCAGCTCGAAGACCTGACCGAGCTGCGCCGGCTCAGTCAGGAGCGCAGCGGCAACGTTCCGGAAACGGTCAAGAAGGGCAAGGTCGCGACGCGCTGGGCGGAGAACCTGCTCGAGGCGATCGCCAAGAGCCGCGCGACCACGCTGGAGCGTTTCCTGTTCGCGCTGGGCATACGCGACGTCGGCGAATCCACGGCCAAGGCGCTGGCGCGCTGGTTCGGCAATCTCGACGCGGTCATGGCTGCGTCGCTCGACGAATTGCGCGCCATCCCCGACGTCGGCCCGGTCGTCGCCGGCCGCATCGCCGCGTTCTTCGCCGAAGCGCACAACCGCGACGTCATCGCCGCGCTGCGCGCGGCGGGCGTGAGCTGGCCCGATACGGAGCCGCAGCGCATCGCCGAAGGCGTGCTGGGGGGCAAGACCGTCGTGCTGACCGGCACGCTCGAAACCATGAGCCGCGAGGACGCCAAGGAAAAACTCGAAGCCCTCGGCGCCAAGGTATCCGGCAGCGTCTCCAAGAAGACCGACTTCGTCGTCGCCGGTCCGGGCGCGGGCTCCAAGCTGGAGAAAGCGACCGAGCTCGGTATCGAGGTGTGGGATGAGGCGCGATTGATTGCGTTCCTGGCCGAGCACGCGTCGTGAGCGAAGGGGGGCTTCATCGGCAGGCGTATCTGCGTGCCCGCGTCTATCGAGAAATTCGCGGCTATTTCGCGATGCGCGGAGTCCTCGAGGTCGAGACGCCCATCCTCTCCGCATCGGGCAACACCGATCCCAACATCGAGAGCTTCACCACGCGCTTCACCGGCCATTGCGATGCGGGCGGTGCCGAACGCTGGCTGCGCACCTCGCCCGAGTTCCCGCTGAAACGTCTGCTCGCCGAAGGCATCGGCGACTGTTACGAGCTCGGACGTGTGTTCCGAAACGGCGAAGCGGGGCGGCGGCACAATCCCGAGTTCACGATGCTGGAGTGGTATCGCGTCGGCTGGGATCACCGGGCGCTCATGGACGAGACCTGCGCGCTCGTCGAGGCTGCGCTCGCGTTGTGCGGGCGTCGTGCCGAGGTTCGCCGGTTCACTTATCGCGAGCTGTTTCTTGCGTATCTCGATCTCGATCCGTTCGTGGCGGGCGAGGCGGAGCTGGCCGCGCCGCTATCCGAATACTCGATCGATCCCGCGGGCCTGACGCGCGACGACTGGCTCGATCTGCTGATCACGCACCGCATCCAGCCGCAGTTCGCCGCCGACACGATCACGCTGATCCACGACTATCCGGCGAGCCAGTGCGCGCTCGCACGCATCCGCCGCAACGGCGAACATCCGGTTGCCGAACGTTTCGAGCTCTACCTCGGTGCCTTCGAGCTCGCCAACGGCTATCACGAACTCGCTGACGCCGCCGAACAGCGCGCGCGCTTCGAACGCGACAATGCGCGCCGGCGCGAGCGTGGCCTGCGGGAAGTGCCGCTCGACGAAAACCTGCTCGCGGTGCTGGGGCGCCTGCCGGCCTGCGCCGGCGTCGCGCTGGGCATCGAGCGGCTGCTCATGTGCCTGGCGCAGACCGCCGACATCCGCGACGTGCTCGCGTATCCGTTCGCCGCGGCGTAGCGCCTAGCGAGCGGCCGGCGTGGGCGGCCGCACCCAGCGCCAGGTGATGAAGGCTGCCATCGCGGCGAATCCCGCCGCGAGCTCGAATGCGAGCCGTCCGCCGCCGAAGTGCCAGGCCTGACCCGCGATCAGCGCGCCGAGCGCGCCGCCGACACCCGAGGAAAACCCGTAGAACACGCCCTGGCCGTGGCCGGCCAGCGGTCCCGGGAAGTACTGCGCCATGAGCTGCATCGCACTGGCGAAGAACGCGGCGAAGTTGATCGCGTGGGTCAGCTGCGCCAGGGTCATGATCCAGACCGAATCCGGAAACAGCGCCGTCGCGAGCCAGCGCAGCGCGGCGCTCGCGATGGCGACGAGCAGTACGGTCTGCGCCGGCACTCGCAGGAACAGCTTCGGCGACACGAAGAACACGAGCACTTCGACGGCGACGCCGATGACCCAGAACAGGCCCAGTACCGACGGTTTGTAGCCGTGCTGTTCGAGGTAGAGCGCGAAAAACGTGTACAGCGGTCCGAACGAGATCTGCACGAGCAGGCAGGCGATGAAGAACGCGAGAACGTCGGGGCGCCGCAGCCGGGCGCGCAGGTCGGCGCCCGCGGCCGGCGGGGCGTTGCGCTGGGCCGGGCCGTAGTCGTTCGCGAAGGCCGACGCGGTCGTGCCCGCCAGCAGCGGCAGCATCAGCAGCGGCAGCCAGACGACGGCGACGTAGTCGAGCAGGAAGCCGTACAGGCCGACGATCGCGATGAAGCCGAGGGAGCCCCAGAGCCGTATCGCGCCGTAGCGTTCACTGACGCCGTGCAGGTGCGACAGCGTGATCGCCTCGAACTGCGGCATGGTTGCGTTGTGGAAAAAACAAAAAACACACATGGCGACGAACAGCCCGGCGAACTGCAGCGGCAGCAGGAACGCGCAGAAACTGATCAGGCTCGCGATGCAGCCGGCGTGCAGCCAGCGCACCGGTCGCGACGAGCGCGCCGCGAGCCAGTTCCAACTGCTCGGCGCGACGATGCGCGTCGCGTACCAGAGGCTCATGAGGACGCCGATCGCGGCCTCGCTCTGGCCGCGATCCTTGAGGAACAGGCTCCAGTAGGGCGTGAAGCCGCCGAGAACGGCGTAGTAGGCGAAATAGAAGCTGGACAGGCGCAGCGCAGGAACGGCATGGGTCATGCGTGCAAGCGTGCCATAAGCGGCGACGGGAATCGGGAGTCGCAAGAGCAAAGCGCGGATCAAGCCTTCCTCTCGACCTGATCAGCGACGTGTCTGAGCTACAGCCAAAGGCGTCGCGTGTCGTCGCCGTCGGCGACCGCACGATCGGGGTGTATGGAATTGCCTCGACCTCGATCGTGCGCTCGCTGCCGCGCGCACGCGCTGCGGGTGTGCCTCGCGACGAGGGGTGGCACGGGGTCGCCGCCGGCGATCGCAGGGCCGGGCAGTCTCGACCGGCCAACGCCTGGTCGGCACGGGGCCCTCTGATCGTGCGGGCCCCGCGCCGCTGAGACACATCGCTAATCAGGCCCTCTTGAGGGGAGGGCTCCAAGCCGCGCTGCGATTCCGAGCTCCTCAGCGCTTCAGCGGATCTCCAGCGCCCGCTCGCGCCGCTCGATCAGGCTCATGTCGGCCTGGTTCGACAGACGCAGGTCGCGCAGCTCGTAGGGCGCCGTGAGCTTGCCGGCGGCCAGAGATGCCGCGTCGAACGCCAAGGCCAGACAGCCGCTGCCCGCGTCGAGCCATGCGGCCGACTGGGCGTAGGCCAGCGGCCGGCGCGTACCGTCCGGCGCCGTGCCATAGAGCACGCCCGCGATCTGGTAGCGGCTCCCGTTCGCGGCGTCGACGCCGAGATCGATGCGGAGTCCGCCGCCGCGCGCCGTGTCGGTGACGGTGCGCGCGTCGCCGGTCAGGCGCGCGGTCGGACGGCTCAGCGCGAACGCGGTCTTCGCATCGCGCAACACGGGCGTGCCGCGCTCGCCGCCGCTCGCGAACGCGTGGACTTCCCAGAGCTCGAGCCCGCTCGCATGCGCCGCATCGGGCACGACGTCCGCCTGCCAGCTGCCGTCGGACTGCAACTGCAGGTCGAACGGCTGGCTATGACCGTCGGGTGCGGTCAGCACGCCCTTGGCTGTTGCTGCCCTGGCGCCGTCCAGCCGGGCGTTGATGCGCAGGCTCTGGCCCGCGACCACGGTGTCGCGCGTCGCGCCGAGCGTGAGCACGACGCCGCTGGCCGGTTCGAACACGTGGATCAGATAGCTGCCGTGCGCGGCCGGTGCGACGAGCTGCAGGTTGCCCTTGCCCGCGGCGGGCGCGAGCTTCGCGATGACGGTGCCGTCGGGCACGTCCATGCCGGCGGCGCGCAGCGCGGTCTCGTCGGCAAGGCTTTGCGTCGCGGCGCGGCCGGCGAGTTCGCGGCCGCCACTGCGGATCACGAGGTCGTCGATCGTGAGGCGATCGACGTTGTCGCCATGCGGACTGATGCGGATCAGTGCGGCGTCGGCCGTGGTCGGCAGCGCGATACCGCGCCGCAGCTCGGCTTCGCTCGCGTCGAGCCAGTATTCGCGACTCTCGCGCACGAACGGCACGGGCCGGTCGTTCAACGCATCGGCAGCGTCCAGGGCCCAGGAAATCTGCGCCGGCGCGCGGTCGAGCGCGCGCGCGGCGGTGTCCTTGCTCGCGACGAGACGCGTGGGCACCTGGTCGCCGGCGGCCGGTGCGTTCAGACGCAGTTCGGCGGCCTGGGCGAGCGGGGCGAGGCTCAGGGCAATGCTGGCGGCCAGCGCCGCGGATTTCGGAATCGCCATGGGGTCGTCCTCAGATGTCGTCGCGCAGGATGCGGTCCAGGCCGAAGCACGCGCGCCGGCTCTGGTTGTGGGACAGCGGTTCCGAACCGGCCATGCGATCGGTGTCGCGGAACCAGGTACGGCCGGCGGCCTGCTGGCTGGTGCAGTTGAGGAAGCCGTCGGAGCAGCTCGCGAGCCAGTTCTGCGTGGTTTCGAGGCCGAGGTTGTACTGGTAGCCGCCGCACCAGCTGTCGCCGTCGAACGGCGAGGAATCGACGTCGGTGCCGACCACGTTCCAGAACCCCTTGGGCAGCGCCGGGCGCCCGGCCGTGCCAAGCAGGTTGTTCTGGTTGTACTGGGCCATCCAGCTGACTTGCTGCATGCGCACGGCGTCGTTCTTGTAGCCGAGCAGCCAACCCAGCGCCTGTTCGAACACGTTGCCGGCCATGACGGCGTCTGCCAGCGGCGTGCCGGCGCTCGAGGGCGCGAGCGCATTGACCCAGCGGATCTTGCCGATGATGTTCGGGTAGCGGCTGTCGTAGGTCGGATTCGACAGGATCCAGCGCACCACGTTGCCGCCGTTGGAATGCGTGATGACGACGAGGTCGGTGATACCGGCGCCGTTGATGAAGCTGGTCAGCTGACCGGCCACGCAGCCGGCGGCCCGGTTGTCCCACATGTACTGGCTGAGGTCGCAGTTGATGACCACGTACTTGGACTGGTCCGGCAGACCCTGCCGCACGGAATTGACGAATTCCGGCGTCCAGTAGTCGGCTAGCGCGTTGGTCTGGGCGCCGGTGCCGTGAACGAAGGCGACGCCGGTGGCCGCGGCGGAGGCCGCGGATGCCGCTCCCAGGGCGAGCGAGAGTGCCAAAGCAAGACGAACCATTTTCCCTCCCGATGCGGCCCGGGTCAGGGTGAACGAGCCGCGGTTGGCTGCGGCCTTGCCAGGTCGGGGCGAGCGTCCGTGCTGCTACCGGGCACGGCCGGAGCACGCTGATGGATCGAATTCCGCTGTCCGCTTGCCTCCCCGCAGCGGCCCGGCGGCGCGAAAAACTAACAATGTCCGCATTGCAGTGTCAAACGTTTGTTTGAAGCCGGAGCTCGAGGCGCCGGGACCTGCTGAAGCGGGCGCAACCATGGGCGGGCCGTTCAGGCGCGAAGGTCGCGCCGCAGATGCGGGCGGCTATACTGCGCGCCCGTCGTAGCGGTAATTCCATGCGCCTGACCACGATAAAACTGGCCGGATTCAAGTCGTTCGTCGATCCGACCACGTTGCACCTGCCCACCAACATGACCGGCATCGTCGGTCCCAATGGCTGCGGCAAGTCCAACATCATCGATGCGATCCGCTGGGTCATGGGCGAAAGCGCGGCCAGCCGGCTGCGCGGTGATTCGCTGACCGACGTCATCTTTTCCGGTTCCAGCGCGCGCAAGCCGGTCGGCCAGGCCTCGGTCGAACTCGTGTTCGACAATTCCGACGGCACCATCGTCGGCGAGTACGCCAAGTTCAACGAAATCTCGGTCAAGCGCGTGGTCAGCCGCGACGGCCAGTCGCAATACCTGCTCAACGGCGGGCGCTGCCGCCGGCGCGACATCACGGACCTTTTCCTCGGCACCGGCCTCGGCGCGCGCAGCTATTCGATCATCGAGCAGGGCATGATCTCGCAGGTGGTCGAGTCCGACCCCGAAGCCTTGCGCCACCATCTCGAAGAAGCCGCCGGCATCTCCAAGTACAAGGAGCGCCGCAAGGAAACCGAGAGCCGCATCAAATCCACGCGCGAGAACCTCGACCGCGTGCGCGACGTGCGCGACGAAGTCGACAAGCAGCTCGAGCACCTGAACCGCCAGGCCAAGGCCGCGGCGCGCTGGCAGGAGCTCAAGGCCGAGCAGAAGCAGAAGGAGGCCGAGCTGCGCGCGCTGAATTACCGCGCGATCCGCGACGACGTCGAGGGTCAGGGCAACGCGCTGCGCCAGGCCGAGGTCGAAATCGAGAAGTTCGTCGCGGACCAGCGCCAGATCGAAGCCCAGCTCGAGAGCAGTCGCGAGCGCCACCACGCGGCGAGCGAACATCTGAATCTTGTGCAGGGCGAGGTGTACAAGGTCGGCGCCGATATCGCGCGCGTCGAGCAGCAGATCGCGCACAACCGCGAACTGCGCGAGCGCCTCGACAAGAGCCGCGAGGAAACCGAACGCGCGTACCGCGAACTCAGCGAACACATCGACGTCGACCGCACGCAGATCGAAACCCTGCGCGCCGCGGTCGCCGACAGCGAGCCGCGTCTCGAGGCGCTGCGCGAGATCGACGAACAGACCGGCGACGTACTGCGCGAAGCGGAAGCCAAGCTGTCCGAATGGCAGAGCGCCTGGGACGAATACTCCGGATCGAGTTCCGAAGCCTCGCGCGCGGCTGAAGTCGAGCGCACGCGCCTGGACTATCTCGATCGCCAGTGCCTCGACACGGCGCGGCGGCTGGAAGCGCTGGAAACCGAAAAGCGCGCGGCCGATCTCGGTGCGCTCAGCGCCGCGGCCGACACGCTCGGCGACGAACAGGAAACCCAGCGCGAGAAAGTCGAGACGCTGACGAGCCTGCTCGACGAGCGCAAGACTGCGTACGAACGCCTGCTCGAAACCGAGCGCGGCACGCAGTCCGGGCTCAGCGACACGCGCCAGCAATTGCAGACCCTGCGCGGCCGTCTCGCTTCGCTCGAAGCGCTGCAGCACGCGGCGCTGGGCCAGGAAAAGGGCGCCGCCAGCCAGTGGCTGGAGCAGGCGGGCCTGCGCGATGCGCGCCGCCTCGGCGAGGCGCTGGACGTCGACGCCGGCTGGGAAACCGCGGTCGAAACGGTGCTGTCGGGATTGCTAGAAGGCGTGCTCGTCGAGACGCCGCAGGCCTACACCGACGAGATCGCGCAGTTGCGCGAAGCCGACATGGTGCTGATCGCCTCGGCGCACGGCGGCGTGGCCGTGGCCGGGACGCTGTCGGCGCACGTGCGCGGTCCTGCAGCGGTGATCGCGCTGCTGGCGCAGGTGCGCACGGCCGAATCGATCGCCGACGCGCGCCGCATCGCGGGCGAGCTCGGTGCGGGCGAATCCGTGATCGCGCCCGGCGGCGAATGGTTCGGCGCGGGTTACCTGCGCGTGCTGCGCCGCGGCGGCGCGCAGGCCGGCGTGCTCGCGCGCGAACGCGAGATCCACGCGCTGCAGGCGCAGATCGAAGCGCTCGACGAGCGCGCGCAGGATCTCGCCGAACAATTGGACGAACTGAAATCCGGCAAAGTGGAAAGTGAGCGCCTGCGCGACGACGCACAGCGCGAGCTGTACATGGCGCATCGCCGCCTCGCCGAGATCGGCGGCCAGCTGCAGAGCCATCGCGGCAAGGTCGAAACTGCGCAGGCGCGGCTGGACAAGGTCGACGCGGAATTGCAGCAGCTCGCGGCCAAGCTCGAGGAAGACCAGGCGCAGGTCAAGGAAGCGCGTGGACGCCTCGATTCCGCCGTGATCCGCATGGGCGATCTCGAACAGCGGCGCCAGGAGCTCGACGGCCAGCGCCGGCGCACGCTGGAGCAGCGCGAAGAAGCGCGTATGAATGCGCGCGAGGCGCGCGACCAGGCGCATCAGCTCGCCCTGTCGATCGAGTCCAAGCGCAGTGCGATCCAGTCGCTGGAGCAGGCGCTCGGCCGCATGCAGGGCCAGATCGCACAGCTCGATTCGCGCCGCCAGGAAATCGCGCAGCAGCTCGTCGCCGACGAAGATCCGCTGGCCGAACTCGACGGCGAACGCCAGACCTATCTGAACCAGCGTCTGCTCGTCGACCGCCAGCTCGTCGATGCGCGCCGCGCGCTCGAAGACTGCGACGCGGAATTCCGCCGCCTCGACCAGGAACGCCAGCGCGTCGAGCACGTGCTGACCCAGCGGCGCGAAGCGCTGGCCGAGAAGCGCCTGTCGGAACACAGCCTCAAGATGCGCGCGGACAATCTCGCGCAGGCCATCGTCGAAGCGGGTCTCGAACTCGACGTCGTGCTCGAAAGCCTGCCGGCCCACGCGGACGCCAACGATTGGACGCAGAGCCTGACCGAACTCGAAGGCAAGATCCGCCGCCTCGAGCCGGTCAACCTCGCCGCGATCCAGGAATACGAGGAACAGTCGCAGCGCAAGGTCTATCTCGACGCGCAGCTCGCCGACCTCACTACCGCGATGGAAACGCTGGAAGGGGCGATCAAGAAGATCGACCGGGAGACGCGGCAGCGTTTCAAGGAAACCTTCGACAAGGTCAATTCGGGACTGCAGGAACTGTTCCCGCGTCTGTTCGGCGGCGGTCACGCGTATCTCGAACTGACCGGCGACGATCTGCTCGACACCGGCGTGTCGATCATGGCGCGTCCGCCCGGAAAGCGCGTCACGTCGATCTCGCTGCTGTCCGGCGGCGAGAAGGCGCTGACCGCGGTCGCGCTCGTATTCTCGATCTTCCGCCTGAACCCGGCGCCGTTCTGCCTGCTGGACGAAGTCGATGCGCCGCTCGACGAGGCCAACGTCGGCCGCTTCTCGAGCATGGTCAACGAAATGTCGGAACACGTGCAGTTCCTGTTCGTGTCGCACAACAAGACGACGATGGAAGCGGCGCACCAGCTCTGCGGCGTGACCATGCGCGAGCCGGGCGTGTCGCGACTCGTGCAGGTGGATCTGGCCGAGGCGTCCAAGCTCGTCGGCGCGGCCTGAACCCGGGAGTCAAACGCATGGAACAGCAAGGTCTTAGCGCGAACGAACTGCGGCTCATCCTCATCGTCGTCGGCGTCCTCGTGCTCGCCGCGATCTATTTTCTCGGCTCGCCGCGCAAGCCCGGGCAGGGACGTCGCGTTGCCGGCAGCGGCAAGAGCGGCGGCGACCGCCGCGAACCGACCCTCGGCGGCGACGAAGCCGACGACGGCCTGCCCTCGATGCGCGCGACCGACGACGATGCGGGCGGCGCTTTCGCCGCGGACGAGGATGGCGAGCCGCGTCCCGTGCGGACACGCTCCTCGCAGAGCGACGATGCGTTCCAGATGCCGCCGCGCTCCAGCGTCGGCCATCGCCCCGAGCAGCCGGTCGAGCGCAT
>CAMLSI010000163.1 GCA_946482585.1 uncultured Lysobacteraceae bacterium | reverse complement strand
GCGGCGCGCTCGGCAATCAGGTCGGCAAGGGCGACGGCCGCAAGGCGGCGACCATTGCCGGCGCCGTGATCGGCGGCGCGGTCGGCAACAAGACCTCGCGTCGCAACGGCAACTACTATGAAACCAGCGGCGGCTACGTCCGTGACTACGAGACGCGCTGCCAGCAACAAACCGCGTGGCGCGGCGAAGATGACATCGTCGGCTACGAGGTGACCTACCGCTATCGTGGCGACACCTATCACACCACGATGGACCATCACCCGGGCAATCGCCTGCGCGTCCGGGTCGACCGCGGCGTCACGCCGGCGGAATAAGGGATCGGCGCTCCTTGAAACACGCGCTGACTGCCTGACGTAAGAGCGCAGACACACCGGCACCGGGATGGTGCCGGATCGGGACTGACGGGCACCTTCGGGTGCCCGTTTCTTGGGGCGGGCGCGAACTTGAATGGCGCCGGTACGCCGAACTCTGCAGCGTGCCGCCTAACCGATTTCTAATGAGCGTGCTCGCTACACTGCGCGCCTCGTCCTTTTTCCTTTCGCATGAGCGCCGAAGCGCAGCCGTCCATCCGGCCCGAGCGGCCGCGTCCTCCGAGCATCGATCCCGCCCTGATTGCCGCGCGGGTGCTGCCGTTGCGGCGTGCGCTGCTGCATGAACTGCGCTGGCGGCCGCCGGATGTGGACCGGCGTCGCATCATGATCGCAATCGTCGTCATGCTGCTCGCGCATCTGTTGCTCGTGCTGCTCGTGCGCGACGGTATGCGTCTGAAGCCGGTTGCCGAAGACCGCCGCGACGTGCTGCGCGTGACCCTGATCGATGCGGCGCCTCCGCCGCTGCCCGAGCCGTCGGCCGTGCACGAATTGCCGACGCTGTCGGTTTCGGCCCCGCCGACCGGCGCCGCACGCAATGCGCCGGCGCCGGCGCGACGCCAGCAGGACGTGCGGCAGGTCGAAGCGCCGGCACCGTCCAGCGGCGAAGCCGAGGGCGTGGTCGCGACGCCGGCGGCGCCCAGCCTCTACAACGCCGACGGCAGCCTGCGCATCACGCCGGCGCTGCCGCAGGCGGAAAAGGCCGACCCGCTCACGCGTGACAAACAGGTCGCCGCGGAAATGCTGGAGCGCGGCCACAACATCGTGCGCTGCAAGCGCACGCGCTTCGCCGGCGCATACACGCCGGACGAGAGCATGGGCGAACGCGCCGCGCGCAAGTACGGCGCCTATGTCGGGCTGTACAACCCGGCGGTCGCGCAGAAGGCCGCGGTACGCAAGGCGGACGCGCGCGCCGATTGCGATTGGGAAGACTGAGGCTTCGGCGGGCGCGGCAGGCCCGCGCCGCCGCTCAGCACTCGATCACGTTGACCGCAAGGCCGCCGCGGCTCGTTTCCTTGTACTTGTCCTGCATGTCCTTGCCGGTGTCGCGCATGGTCTTGATGACCTTGTCGAGCGAGACGCGATGCTTGCCGTCGCCGCGCAGCGCCATGCGCGAGGCGTTGATCGCCTTGACCGCGCCCATTGCGTTGCGTTCGATGCACGGGATCTGCACGAGGCCGCCGATCGGATCGCAGGTCAGTCCGAGGTTGTGTTCCATGCCGATCTCGGCCGCGTTTTCGACTTGAAAGATCGTGCCGCCGAGCGCGGCGGTGAGTCCGCCCGCCGCCATGGAGCAGGCCACGCCGACTTCGCCCTGACAGCCGACCTCTGCGCCGGAGATCGACGCGTTTTCCTTGTAGAGAATGCCGATCGCGCCCGCGGTCAGCAGGAAATCGACGATGCGATCCTCGTTCGCGGCCGGACAGAAGCGGTCGAAATAATGCAGCACTGCCGGAATGATGCCGGCCGCGCCGTTGGTCGGCGCGGTGACGACGCGTCCGCCGGCGGCGTTTTCCTCGTTGACCGCGAGGGCGTAGAGATTGACCCAGTCGAGGATGGTCAGCGGATCCTTGAGCGCGGCCTCGGGGCGCGCGAGCAGTTCGGCCTGCATGTTGTGTGCGCGGCGCGAGACCTTGAGTCCGCCCGGCAGCACGCCGGCTTCGCGGATGCCACGCGCGACGCAGGCCTGCATCGCCTTCCAGATCGTCAGCAGGCCGGCGCGGATCTCCGCTTCGCTGCGCCAGGCCATTTCGTTCGCAAGGATGACTTCCGCGATGGTCTTGCCGGCCTCGCTGCAGCGCGCGAGCAGTTCGTCGCCGCTGTGGAACGGATACGGCAGCGGCGTCGTGTCCGGCACGATGCGGTCTTCGGCCGCCTCGTCGTGATTGACGACGAAGCCGCCGCCGACCGAGTAGTAGTCGCGTGTCGCGAGCACGTCGTCGTTCGCGCCGTAGGCGGTGAAGCGCATGCCGTTGGAGTGATAGGGCAGCTTCTGGCGCTTGTTGAAAATCAGGTCGCGTTTTTCGTCGAAGTCGACCTCGTGGCGGGCGAGCAGACGAATGCGCTTGTCGCTGCGGATCCGTGCGAGCGTACCCTCGATGATGTCGGGGTCGATGCGGTCGGGCCATTCGCCCTCGAAGCCGCAGAGCACGGCCTTGTCCGTGCCGTGGCCGCGGCCCGTGTGCGCCAGCGAGCCGAACAGTTCGCCGCGGATTCGCACCACGCGACCGAGCAGGCCGCGTTCGTCGAGCCAATGGCTCACGAAGCGCGCCGCGGCGCGCATCGGCCCCACCGTATGCGAGGACGAAGGGCCTATGCCGATCTTGAAGATGTCGAACACGCTGACGGCCATGAAACGGATTCCGGCGGGCTGGGTTGTTTATTCTATCCGGCCCTGACCGATGCGGCCTCATGACGATGCGACTTGTGCTTTTCCAACGCGACGACTGTCATTTGTGCGATCTGGCACTCGACGTGCTGGCGCAGGCGCGCGTGCCGGATTTCTCCAGCGTGTTCATCGATTTCGACAACACGCTGGAAGCGCTCTACGGCGAGCGCGTGCCCGTGCTGCGCGACGACGACGGCCGCCGCGAACTGGACTGGCCGTTCGATGCGGCCACGGTGTCGGCGTGGCTCGCGCAGGTATGAGTATCGGTCATGGCCCTGCGGTATGCGCGCTCAATCGGCGTCCGGCGTGAATGCGTCGCCGCGGAACGTGCGTACGGCGTTGCCGCGATCGACCGTGCGGTGGGCCTGACGCCGATCGGCCCGCTGGCCCGCCGCGACGGCCTCGGCACGATCGGCCAGCCGTTGCCGGATCAGCCCGAGCGCGAGGCGCTTGTTGGCCTGCTGGCTGCGTTCGCTCTGCACCTTCACGCTGATGCCGCTCGCGACATGCGTCGCGCGCACTGCGCTCGCCGTCTTGTTGACGTGCTGCCCGCCGGGGCCTGACGCGCGGACGGCTTCGAAGCGCACGTCGCCGTCTTGCCGCAGTTCCGGCAGCTCGAACACGCGCCCGCCGAAGAACCAGTTCTTGCGCCGATGCGCCGGTCGGTAGGGACTGGGGCAGATCCACTGCAGCGTGCCGCTCCAGCGCTGCGCGAACGCCGCGGCCTCGACCCCGGTCAGCACGAGCAGCAGCGAACGCCAGGTATCCGGCTCCGGTCCGGCTTCCGCTTCGATCATTTCCACGCCGACATCCCGCGCCAGCGCTTCGTGTTGCAGCAGCGCAAAGCCCCGGGCCACGGCGAGCGCGCATTCGGCCGGGCCCTGCGCGGCGGACAATTGCAAAAGTACCATCGTGTTTCCTGGAGTTCCGGATTCAGCGCGCGGCGCCGCCGCGCAGGCGCGCGAGAATCTCGTCGCGCGCCTCGCGCAGGATCGAATCGCGATCGAGCTGCGCGACGATGTCCTGCACCGCGCGCTTGGGGCCGGACTCGCCCCAGGACTTGCCGGCGACGAGATAGCGTTCCGCGGCGCGGCCGACGACCTGAGTCGCATACCAGGCCAGCGCGCCCTGCGCGCCGGCCGTCAACACCGTCGACATGCCGACGCTGGCGACCTTCAGCGCCGAGGCGACGAGATGCACGCCCCAGATCGCGCCCATGAGCGCGGCGAGCTGCGCGCAGATCGTCAGGATCAACTGGCCCGCTTCGCGACGCGTCAGCGGCAGGCCGTATACCTTTCCCAGATGCATCACGAGCGCAGCGTCGAGCGCGGCCGCGGCGAGCAGGTCTGCGACCGGCACGGGATTCAATGCGACCGCGACGCCCTTGGCGAGGCAGTAGTAGCGGATCACCTTGTCGGCGACGTCGCGGCGCACTTCGGCGACGCGCTGCGCGACCTGATCCGACAGTCGTCCCGCGAACAGGCCCGCGTTCAGCGCCGACAGGGTCTTGCCTTCGCGCGCGCAGATCGCGAGCAGGCGTTCGCGCAGTTCGGCGACCTCGGGCGGCCGCGCTTCGCGCCGTTCGCGCTCGTTGCCATGCGCATCGATATCGATCACGCGCAGCGGCGCCGGGCTCGCCGCGCAGGCGATCACCTGAGTGGCCGGGACGATGCCGGCCGCGTGTTCGCGCAGCCGCGCGAGCAGCCGTTCACGCTCGCCGTCGTCGTAGCGGTCGGCCTTGTTGAGCACGAGCAGCAGCGGCCGTTCCGTCGCTGCGAGCGTCGCCAGCGCATCGCGTTCGACCTGGGTCATGTCGCCGTCGACGACGAACAGCACGAGATCGCTGATCTCGGCGACCTCGAACGCGAGCCGTTCGCGCGCTTCGCCGTCGAGTTCATTGATGCCGGGCGTGTCGATGAGATGGAGGCCCGAGCCGCCGGCTTCGGTCCAGCGCTGCTGCTCGGCGCGTGTCGTGGTGCCGTGGAGCACGCCGGTCTCGAACGCGGCTTCGCCGAGCAGCGCGTTGCCGAGCGCCGACTTGCCGACTGAAACGCGGCCGAATACGGCGACGTGGAGTTCGCTGCGCGCGAGTTTGTCGAGCAGCGATTCGATGCGCGCGAATTCGTCGCCGAGCTCGCGGCGCACGGATTCGGGCACGGTGGAGTCGTTCAACAGACCGCGCAGCGCATCGCTGGCCTGATCGGCGGGCGAGCTCGCGGCCGCCGGCGGCGCTTGGCTGCGCCACCAGCGGGACACGGAGTCGAACCATCCGGCTATCGATCGCATGGCCGTCGCGGGCGGCGGCGCGCCTGCGCCGCCGCGGCGATCACTTCAGCACGAGGTGCGAGGTGACGGCGATGTCGGCCGCGATCAGGCTCGTATCGGCCCAGTCGCCCGTGCCGACGTCGAAGTCGAGGCGCTTGAGCGTGGTCTGCACGTCGAGCGTGGCCGTGTCGCCCGCCGGCTTGAAATCGAGCTTGAGCTGCACGGGTTTCGACTTGTCGCGGATCGTCAGCGTGCCGTCGGCGACGAGCGTGCCGCCGTTTTCCTTGACCGACGTGCTGACGAAGCGTGCCTTGGGGAATTTCGCGTAGTCGAAGAAGGCCGTGCCCTTGAGTTCGCCGTCGTAGTCGGGATTGCCCGTGGCGGCGCTGGTCACGTCGATCTCGACGTCGAGCTTCGCAGTGGCGAGATCGGCCTTGTCGAGCGAAATCTTCGCCGTGAAACGCGCGAACTTGCCGCTGAATTTCTCGCCCTGGTAGGTGCCGGAAAAGCCGAGCGTGCTGGACGGATCGACGGTCCAGTCCTTGGCCTGGACGCTGCCGGCCGCGGCGAGCAGGGCGATCAGTGCGAAACGCTTCATGGGGACGAATTCTCCTGGGGCGGAACGGGGACGGGTGGCACCGGCGGTTCGATCGGCGCGGGCGCCGCCGCGACCGCCGCGGGTTCGCGCGAGATGGGGGCCGCCTCGTGCCGGCGCAACAGCGGCAGCATGCGGATCAGCGTATCGTCGCGATCGACGAAATGGTGCTTGAGCGCGCCGCCGACGTGTGCGAGCAGCAGCAGCACGAGCACGTAGAAGCCGTATTCGTGCACGGCGTGCGCGGTACCCTTGAGTGCCGCATCCGAGCCGCCGGTCAGGCTCGGCAGGTTGAACAGGCCGAACCACTGCAGGGGATAGCCCGAAGCCGAGTTGTACAGCCAGCCCGACAGCGGCAGCGCAAGCATGAATACGTAGAGCAGCACGTGCACGCTGCGTGCGGCGAGTGCCTGCCAGCGGGGCATCGGTACGTCGTCGGGGCGCCGGTCGGCCATGCGCCAGGCGACACGCAGCAGCAGCAGCGCGAGCACGGTCAGGCCGATCGATTTGTGCAGTGCGTATATTTTTATCTTCTGCGGCGAATTCGGCAGGTCGGCCATATACAGGCCGACCAGTCCGAGCGTGATGATGAGCACGGCCATGAGCCAGTGCAGCGTGCGGGCGCCGACGCCCCAGCGGTTCGCGTCACTCTTGAGCGGCATCGGTTTCGTCCTTCGTCGCGGGTGTCGTTGCAGGTTCCTTCGCGTCGCGATCGCGCACGAACGCGGCTTCGATGCGCAGTTCCACCGTGTCGCCGACGGCGCTGAGCACTTTGTCCATGCCGAAGTCGCTGCGCTTGAACGTGGCCGTCGCCGAGAACCCGGCGGTGCGCCTGAACGCGTAGGGATCGTTGGCGAGCTTGTTGAGGCGGAACTCGAGGGTCAGCGGCTGCGTGCGGCCGTGCAGTTCGAGCTCGCCGCGCGCGATGCCGCGGCCATCATCACCGCGCTCGACCGAGCGGCTGCGGAAACGTGCCTGCGGCCACGTCTTCGCATCGAGGAAGCGCCACGAGCGAACGGTGTCCTCCCACTTCGCATCGCCGAGCAGCAGCGAGTTCACGTCGACGGTGACATCGAGCTGGGCCGTGCTCCAGTCGTCCGCATCGAAGCGCAGGTGGCCTTCCTGAGGCTTGATCAGTCCGAGCGCGCGATTGAAGCCCTGGTGATCGATGCTGAACAGGATCTGCGTATGCACGGGATCGATGCGCCAGGTGTCGACGGCCGCCGCGGCCGGCGCGGCGGACAGTAGGCACAGCAGGGGAAGCAGAGGCAGGCGCATGCGGCTAGCTTCGCAGATTGTCGGTATCCGCAGAAGCGCATGCGGCGGAAATGCTGCTGAGCGCCGGCTTCAACAATCGCACGGATCTTTTCAGTCCGGGTCGCGGTCGCGCGCGAGCCCTGCCAGCGCGATCCGCGCGACGTGTGCGACGCGTGCGCTCGCCTGCTCCGACAGCAGTTTCTGTAGGTTCTGCTGCGCCTGCGCCTGATCGAAACCGTGCTGATCGAGCAGGGTGCGGCTCACAGCGTGGCCGAGGCTGTCGAAGATCAGGCCGTAGGCAATCGCATGCACGACACCGCCGCTGAGCGTGCCGAGGCCCGGAAATGCCTTGAGCGCGTTGCCCGCGATCGCGAGGGTTACCGACCACGTCGTGCGCAGGTTCAGCGTGGCCTCGCGCAGGAACGCATCGAGGTCGATCTGCTTGACCGGAATCTCGTGCAGCGCGGCGAGGTCGCGGATCAGTCCCGTCGCCAGCGCGCCCTGGATCAGGAGATCGGTACCCGGCGCGACCGCCGCGAGCGCGCCGACCACGGCGCGCCGCGTGTAGCGATCGACGATGACGCGCGCCTCGCGCTCGCGCAGTTCGCGCTCGGCTGCGCCGACCTGTTCGCCGAGCCGGCCGATCACCGCGCCCGCACGGGCATGCTCGAGCGCCGCGGCGTCGGTCGCGAGACAGCCCTGCAGCGCATCGCGCAACGCATCGACCTGCGGGACGGCGTCGCGCACGCCGCGTTCTTCGCGCCCGTCGCCGAGACGGCGCACGAACTGTTCGCGCCCGCCGGCCTGCACCGTGACGATGCGATCGACGATGCGGCCGTAGCGTTCGCGCCACGCCGCGAGCAATTGCGCGCGTTGCGTATCGTCGAACTGATCCGCCTTGTTGAGCGCGAGCAGCAGCGGCTTGCCGTAGCCGCGCAGCCAGCGCAGCTCCTGGTCCTGCGCGCGCGTGAGATCGCCGCCGGCGACGTAGATCACCGCGTGCGCGCGCAGCGCTTCGTCGCGCGCCAGGGCTTCGCGTTCGCGTGCCTGGACCTCCTGCATGCCCGGTACGTCGGCGAGCGTGATCGCGTCGTCGCCGAGGCGGCCGCGATGATGGCTGACCAAGGTCGTCGTGCCGCCGAGCACGTCGACGCCGACGTCGGCCTCGGGTGCGAGCGCGCGTACGAGGCTCGACTTGCCGGCACTGATCTCGCCGAACACGGCGACGTAGCGTTCGCCGCTCGCGGCGCGGCGATCGAGTTCATGCAGCTCGGCCTCGAAGCGTGCCGTCTCGGCGCGGCGCGACTGCAGCTGGCGGATGCGGTGCTCGACCGTGTCACGATCGGGCGGGGCGACCGGGCGCGCGACGCGCGGCCGCGGATGCAGCAGACGCCAGACCAGCCAGCCGCCGCCGCCCGCAAACGCCGCGAGCGCGGCGATCAGCGCATAGCGCGGCAGCGCGGGCAGACCGGCGAGTTCGCGCCAGAGTTCGAGCGCACTGCGTGTCGCGCCGAGCAGCAGCCAGAGCAGTGCGATCGCCGCCAGCGCCACGCCGAGCGCGAGCAGCACACGCAGGTGACGCGTATCCGGTGCATTCATGCGCCGATAGTAGCAAGGCCGCCGGGCGCGCCGTCCGCAGGCGCGGCGCGTGGGACCGCAACGCATTTCCGCCGCCACGCGCAGAGATCATGCCGGCGGCCACGACAACCGCGAGGGCGCCCGTGCCGGCGCACGGAAACTTGTCCACTTTGAGCGGCGCGCGTGCGCTGGCATCATGCACGCACGACGCGTCGCTGGGGACCGGGCTGCCGCCCGGCGGGTACGCGACGCGATCCGTATCTGCATTGCGCCGCGCGCAGGACGAGGTCGCGGTTCGCTGGAGGTGAGCATGCTGCGCTGGTCGCTGGCCGGTCTGTTGATGCTGTGCGCCGCGGAAACGCCGGCGGCCACGCTGGCGGCGACGCCGATGTTCCGCCATTTCGGCGTCGCCGACGGTCTACCGTCGTCGATCGTGTACAAGCTCGCCGAGGACCGCGACGGCTTCGTCTGGATCGGCACGCACGACGGCCTCGCGCGCTATGACGGCGTGAGCTTCCGCGTCTGGCGCGCGATACCGGGCGATCCGGCGTCGATCGCCGGCAACGAAGTGTCGGCACTGTACGTCGACCGCAACAACCGCGTCTGGGCCGGCGGCGAAGGCAGCGGACTCAATGCGCTCGACGAAACGCGCTCGCGTTTCCGGCGCTATCGTCACGATCCCGCCGATCCGGCGAGTCTCGCCGCCGACGACGTCTGGGCCGTGAGCCAGGATGCCGAGGGGGCGATCTGGGTCGGCACATATTCGGGGGGTCTCTATCGGCTTCGCGTGGACGGTACGGTTTTCGCTCACCACCGCGCCGCCGCCGGCCGGCCTGCCGTCGGACAACGTGCTGAGCCTCTACGGCGCGAACGACGGCAGTCTCTGGGTCGGCATGGACAAAGGGCTCGCGCGGCGCACGCGCGAGGGCAAGGTGGAAATCGTGCGGCTGCGCGACGGCGAGCCGCCGCAGGTGCTCGCGCTCTGCGCCGACGGCGACGCCCTGCTCGCCGCGACATCGGCCGGCGTGTTCCGCATCGATGCGGCGCGCAAGGCCGAGCAGCTCGATCCCGGCGCCGCCTCGCGCATGCTCTATGCAAGCGTGCGCGACGTACACGGCGATCTCTGGCTCGCGACGCGGCTCGGTGCCGTGCGCCACGACACCAACGATTTCGAAATCGTCTACCGCGCGCAACCGCGCGTGCCCGGCGGGTTGCCCGGCGAGGCGATCTTCGACCTGCTCGCCGACCGCGAGGGCGGCGTCTGGTTCGCCGCGATCGACGGCGGCGTCGCGTATCTTCCGCCGACCTGGCGGCTGTTCTCGCAATGGCGCGAGCAGCCCGGCAATCCGCACAGTCTGTCGCCCGGGCGCATCCAGGGCATTGCGCACGGCCGCGGCGGCATCGCCTGGTCGGTCACCATGGCCGGCACGGTCGATCGCATCGACTTGCACAGCGGCGCCGTCGCGCGCTGGGGCGACCGCGTCGGCGGCACGGAGCTGCGCCGCCGGGCCGTGCTGCAGGATGCGCGCGGCCGGCTCTGGCTCGGACAGCATCGCGGCGTGCGCGTCGTCGGATCCGATACCGACGAAGCGCACGACATCGGCGCCGATCCGGCGCGCGCCGACACGCTGCCCGCCGGACCGATCGATCTCATGCTCGAAGACGGTGCGTCGATCTGGGTCAGCGCGCGCGGAGCAGGGCTCGCGCGCATCGATGCGCAGACGTTCGCGGTGACGCGGTTCCTGCCCGAGACGAGCGGACTGCGCGACGCCGACGTCGAGCAGATGCGCCTTGCGTCCGACGGTTCGCTCTGGGTCGCGCACGTGCGCGGCATCGACCGGCTCGTGCGTGGCGGCGAACGGTTCGCT
>CAMLSI010000162.1 GCA_946482585.1 uncultured Lysobacteraceae bacterium | reverse complement strand
GAGCGCGTGCGCGATCGCCTCGGCGGTCTGCATTCGGCACGGCTTGCGCTGTACAGCGTCGATTTCGCCGAGATCGAGCGGCTGCAGATGCAGGGCGACTGGGACGAGGCCGGGCGTCAGCTCGCCGATGCCGCGGCGGCGCTGCAGCGTGCGGGCGCGCAGGCGATCGTGATCTGCACGAACACGATGCACAAAGTCGCCGCGGCGGTGGAGGCGGGCAGCGGACTGCCGCTGCTGCATATCGCCGATGCGACGGCCGTGCGCATACGCGCGGCCGGCCTTGCGCGCATCGGGCTGCTCGGCACGCGCTTCACGATGGAGCAGGATTTCTACCGCGAGCGGCTGGAAGCGCACGGACTCGACGTGATCGTGCCGGACGCCGCGCAGCGTGACGAAGTGCATCGCGTGATCTACGACGAGCTTTGCCGCGGCGAGATCCTCGATGCGTCGCGCGAACGCTATCGCGAGATCATGGCCGACCTCGTGCGGCGCGGCGCCGAAGGCATCGTCCTCGGCTGCACCGAGATCGGCTTGCTCGTCGGTGCCGCGGATACGACGGTGCCGACGTTCGACACGACGCGGATTCATGCCGAAGCCGCGGCCGACTGGGTGCTGGGCTGAAGGTGCGATGCAGCGGGCCTGCGGCGGCCGACGTCGATGCCTGCGCACTCGCCGGTGTGGGTGAGTCGCCGCGCCGTCGTTGCCCGCGAGTAAACAGTGCATTTACACCGCGAGCGGCAGTATGGCTCTTGTGGGTCGGGACCGCAGCCGCATCTGCTTGCGACGGGCCGGCGCTGCGGCATTCAAGGACGCCGCCCGTATTCCCTACTTAGGAGTGTCCGCATGAAACTGTATTTCTCCCCGGGCGCCTGCTCGCTGTCGCCGCATATCGTGCTGCGCGAGCTCGGCCTGCCGTTCGAAGCGATCAAGGTCGACCTCGCGACCAAGCAGACCGCCGACGGCGCCGATTTCCGGAAGATCAATCCCAAGGGCTACGTGCCGGCGCTGCAGCTCGACGATGGCCAGGTCCTGACCGAGGGGCCCGCGATCGTGCAGTATCTCGCCGACCAGGTGCCGGACAAGCAGCTCGCGCCCCCGAACGGCAGCTGGGAACGTTACCGTTTGCAAGAATGGCTAAATTTCATTTCTACTGAATTGCACAAGCAATTCAGTCCGCTGTTCAATGCGGCCAATCCCGATTCGGTCAAGGACGCACAGAAGACCAAGCTCGCGCAGCGCTTCAGCGAGATCTCTCCGCTGCTGGAGAAGCAGGACTATCTGATGGGCGACCGCTTCGGCGTCGCCGACGCTTACCTGTTCACAGTGCTCGGCTGGAGCAAGTACTTCCATTTCGACCTGAACCAGTGGCCCGGTATCGCGAAGTTCGTCGAACGCGTCGGCGCGCGTCCGGCCGTGGCCGAAGCGCTCGACATCGAGGCCGCGGCGAAAAAGGCCGCCTGAGGCATCCCTCGACCGATCGCGCCCGCGCTGTCGCGCGCGGGCGCGACAGGCTAAGCTGCGCGTCCATTTCCGGGGCGTGTTCGCGATGACCGTATTCCTGATGTTTGCGCCGCTGCTGGCGCTGATCTACGCCATTCCGGTCGTGATGGCGTTCCTGCGCGGCCGCAGACGACAGGCGCTGCAGGACGCGCTGCGGCGTGAACCCGATGCGCGTCTCGACGGACTGACCACGGCTCGCGTGCTGATCGCCGATCCGGCGCGCACCGTGACGGACATGGCTGCGGGCTGGCTCGGATACGACGCGGAGCGCGTGCGCATCGTCGGCCGTTTCGACGACGGCACCACGGTCGAGCGCGAACTGCGTCGCGACGGGCTGGCGCTCACCTGGATCGGCGACCGTGCCGGAACGGCGCCGGAATTGCAGTGGTTCGCTCTCGGCGAGCCCGCCCTGCAGCTCAGTGCGCACGGCGCCCTCGACTGGTCGTCGGCGGAAGATACGACGCGCCTCTATGCGCAGATCGCGCCAGCCGATGCGCCGCGGCCGCCGTCGCCGGTATTCCATCTGCAACACCACCCGGTGAGTCTCGCGGCCACAGTGGTCTTCGTGCTGCTGCTGCTATTTGCGGTGTTCGATCATCTGCTGAGCGTGTTCGTGCTCGTCGGCGACCATCGCTGGGTGGTGCTGCTCGCGCTCGCGCTGATCCCGGCGGGTCTGCTGCTGTACCCATTGTTCCGGCGTTCGCGCCTGCCGCAGCGCGAAGCGCTGTTGCTGCCGATGCTGGTCGGGTTCGCCGCCGGCGCCGCGGTCATTCCGCTGCTGGCGCGCATCGACCGCGCCACGGGAGAGGGCGACGGGAATTTCGTCGACACGCCTTACTATCTCGACAAGGTTGGATACCTCAAGCCGCTGCAGTCGGGTCCGCCGCCGCTCGAAGTCAGCAACGTCGACGACTACTGGGCCGCGATGCCGCCGGGGGCGGAGCAATCGTTCTACGTGCGCCGCGGCGGTCTGGGACTTTGGCAGGTGCAGACCGACGCGCTGCGCATCCAGCTGCATTCCTGGTATCAGGGACAGAATCGTCCGACGCCGCGCGCGTCGGTCAAGTAGACGCCGCGCTGCCGGAGCGCTCGGGATCCTCGATCCGCTCGGCCACTTCGTAGTGGCGGACGAGCGGTTCCATTTCGAGCAGGAATTCCTCGTCGGAATCCCAGTAGCGCGAGCGCTCGGCTTCCTTGCCTGCGAAGCGCCTGACCGCGTCCATCGAGTCCCAGAACGAGGTGATCTGGAACTCGCAGTGCTCGCCCTGCACGCGTCGTATGACCTGGACGCCGCGATTGCCCGGTGTCTGCACGAAGTCGCGCAGACCGGTCTCGCGCAGGTGCTCGAGGTAATCGTCGGCCCTCGACGCCAGGGTAACGCCACGCCAGACGCGAGCGATCATGCGCAGTCTCCGGTCGAGGTTTTCTCGCGAGCAGCTTAGGCGAAACCTCGGGTGGCTGGGAATCGGCGTCGCCCGACCTGCTGCGATGCGCTGCGGTGCAGGCGCGAGGCTTTTCGGTGACCCTGGTCACGAAAGCGCCGACAGACGGTACATTAGCGGGAATGGGTAGCCGGCCGCCATGCTTATACTGCGGCCGGGAAAGCGGGGCGTTGTGCGGATGTTAGCGTTCCGTAAACGGCTCGGTGCCGCAACCCCGGCGGGTCGCCTGAAGGATGTCATGCCGCCCGTCGACCGTGGCCAGGGCCGGTCACGCGAATGGGGGAACGTGATGGGGAGAGTTTCGTGACCGTAGTGCTCGTGATTCTCGTGCTGGGGCTGGCCGCGGCCGCCGGCGCGCTGTACTGGCGCTTGCGCCAGGTCGAAAAGGCCAAGACGCAGCTGCAGGCCGAGCACCAGCAGACCGAAGTCGAACTCAAGCAACTGCAGTCGAGCCAGTCCCAGGTGATCCACACGACCAAACTCGCATCGCTCGGGCAGATGGTCGCCGGCGTTGCGCACGAATTGAACACGCCGCTCGGTTTCGTCAAGAGCAATGTCGAGGTCGTCGGCGAGCTGCTCGACGATTACCGCAAACTCGTGAAGGAATACGACGTGGCGGTGCAGTACTGCCAGCAGCCGGTCGACCTCATGTTCGGCGCCGACAAGGAGTCGCTCGACAAGCTCGTGAAGCACGTCGAGGAATCGCGGCGCAAGCTGTTCGACGCGCGTCGCGCGGTGGAAAAGAGCCCGCTGCTGACCGAGGCCAAGGAACTGCTCGCCGATTCCGCCGAGGGCATCACGCAGCTCGCGTCGCTCGTGCAGAACCTCAAGGGTTTCGCGCGCGTCGATCGCGACGGCATGGATCTCATGGACGTCAACGAAGGCCTCGAGAGCGCGCTCATGATCGCCGCGCACCAGCTGCGCGACCGCATCAAGATCGTGCGCCGGCTCGACAGCGTGCCGCGCGTGCGCGGAATGCCGTCGCAGCTCAATCAGGTGTTCCTCAATCTCATCACGAACGCGTCCCAGGCCATGGAAGACGAAGGCACGCTCACGGTCGCGACGCGCGCGAGCGACGGCAATGTCGAGGTGTCGTTCACCGATACGGGCTGCGGCATTCCCGACGACGTATTGCCGAAGATCTTCGATCCGTTCTTCACGACCAAGGCTCCCGGCGAAGGAACGGGGCTCGGTCTGTCGATCGTTCACAAGATCGTCAAATCGCACGGCGGTTCGATCAAAGTGCGAACTACGCCGAACCGCGGTTCCGAATTCACCGTCATGCTGCCGATCGAAAATGCAGCGCGAACGACCCTGCACTGAGGCCGCCAGTTCATGCTAGGACAGGATTTCGAAATGCCGGCCAGAGATCCCAATACGGGGGTCCTGCGCGTACTGTTCATCGATGACGAAGCCCGTATCCTGCGCGCACTGAAGGCGCTGTTCCGCGATCTCGAGGTCCACACGACGACCGATCCTCGCGAGGCGCCGCTGCTCGCGCAGAAGCACAACGTCGACGTCGTCGTCTGCGACCAGCGCATGCCGGAAATGCTCGGCGTCGACGTATTGCGCGAGATCCGCGAAAAGCACCCGCGCGCGATGCGCGTATTGCTGACCGGCTATTCCGACCTCAAGGCGGTGCTCGGTTCGGTCAACGAAGGCGAGGTCTATCGCTTCGTCAACAAGCCCTGGGTCAACAGCGAACTGCGCGCGCTCGTGCTAGAAGCCGGCGAGATCTCGCGCGAGGCGCCCGCGGTCGCGACCGACCAGCTGTCGCCGAACGAACAGAACATCGCGCGTTCGCAGGTCGGCGTGCTTGTGATCGAGGACGACGCGAGCGCGCAGCAGCGCCTGCGCGAAATCCTGCAGCCGCACTATCAGGTGCGGTTCGCGAATACCGCCGAGCGGGCGCTGCAGGTGCTCGAGCAGCACGAAACCGGCGTCGTCATCTCCGAGACCGCGACGAACCACGGCGCCGACCTGACCCTGATGCTCAAGGCGCTCAAGCAGTATCACCCGCACATCGCGACCGTCGTCATCACCGAGCGCGCGAACGCGCAGACCGTGATCGAGCTCATCAACGAAGGCCAGGTCTATCGCATGCTGATCAAGCCCGTGCGCATGGGCTCCTGCCGGCTCAGCGTCGACTCGGCGCTCGGGCGCTACTGGAAACTCAAGCAGACGCCGAAAGCCGTGCGTCGCTACGGTGTCACGCCGACCGCGCAGACCCTGCAGGCGCAGACCAAGCTGCCGAATTCGTTGCTGAGCCGCATCCGTTCGCTGCCGGCGCGGATCTTCGGCGGCATGCGTATCTGACGGCGCGCGCCGTGGCCCAGCCGGTGCCGGAAGCGTCCGCGACGGACGTCGGCATGTTGCGTGTCGCCGTGGCGGGACGGAAATCCAGCCCGATCGCAGCAGTCTCGTGCGCGAACGTCGCTCCCCCTCTGTCGACCCTCTCCCTCAGGCGAGCTTGGGGGAGAGGGTGTGTTCCGGCGTGTTCTCCTGCTGTTTTGTGCCGGCCCGGATCCGGCGGCAGTTCATTGCCGGCGCCGTTGCTCGGCTCTCTCTTCCCCGACCGGGTCGAGGGAGAGGGGCGGGAGGAGGGGGCGCAGCGCCCGAGCGTCGCGGTGCCGGGACTTTCGCCGCCGCAGGCGTTCCCCCCGTGACGCCGACGGCTTTCGTGATCGGCGGCAGCGGCGCGGTCGGGCGCTTTCTGCTGCCGCGCCTCGTTGCGGCCGGTTACCCGATCGTCGCGCCCAGCCGCAACACGCAGCCCAGGCAGGACGGTGTGACCTGGCTGCACGGCGGACTCGATGCGTCGCTCGCCGCGCCGGCGACCGAAGCCATCGTCTGCGTCGGGCCGCTCGACCAGTTCGTCGACTGGCTGGAGACGGCATCGACTCCGGCGCTGCGCCGCGTCGTCGCGTTGAGTTCGATGAGTGCCGACAGCAAGCGCGCATCGCACGATGCGGTCGAACGTGCCCTCGCCGCGCGGCTCGCGGATGCCGAGCAGCGGCTGCTGGCCTACGCGCAGCGGCGCAGCATTGCCGCGACCGTGCTGCGTCCGACCCTGATCTATGGCGCCGGTGTCGACCGCAGCCTCACGCCGATCGCCCGCCTGGCGTCGCGCTCGCGACTGTTTCCGCTGCTGCCGGGGGCGAGCGGCCTGCGCCAGCCCGTGCATGCCGACGATGTCGCGGCGGCCTGTGTCGCCGCACTGTCCGATGCGGCGGCCGGGCAGGTGCTGCCGCTCGGCGGCGGCGAGCGCCTGAGCTTCGCGCAATTGCTCGAGCGTGTGCGGGCAGGGCTCGGGCGGCGCACCATTCCCGTGCCTCTCGGTATTTATCTTTTGCGGACCGTGAGCCGCATCACGGGCCGCGGTAGTGCAATGCTGCAGCGCCTCAATCTCGATCTCGTCGCCGACAACCGCCTCGCCGTCGAACTGCTCGGCGTTGCGCCGCGTGCATTCCACCCCGGTCCCGATTGCTGGCAGCCACGGACGGCGCCTCCGGCGGCGGCACCGCAAGTCGTTTCGTCATGAAATAGCAATGTGGACTATGCGGCGTATTTAGCCTATTTTGTTGCGTCGCAACAGTAGAAACTGTCCCGGTGAGTTCGTTAAATCCACGTTGCCAACGAGCGTTTGAACTCCCTAAGATACGAGAGCGTCGTTTCTCCACCTTGTTCAAGGAAATCTCCTATGCAGGCCCGAAAGAGTTTGGCACTGGCGTTGTCGTCTGCGCTGCTTGCCGCCTGTGGCGGCGGCAGCAACAGTCCGCGCGCTACCCCGACGCCGCCGGCGAATAACGGCAACGGCACGCCGGTCACCGGCGTCATCGCGGCCCGCTTCGACCCGGCGAATGCCGATCCGGCCCAGCGTGTGATTCCGCTGCCGAACAATCTGCTGCTCTCGGGCACCAACGACCTCACGCTCAATATCCCGGTCGCCAATCCGAACAACTTCGCCGACCCGCAGGTCGCGGTGAATGCGCTCGACGGCTGGAGCCCGATCGGTCCGGGCCAGGTGCAGTTCTCTGCGGCGCCGAAGGCCAGCACTCTCGTGCCGGGCACGACGATCCGCGTATTCGAAGTCACGCTGACCGGCCCGGGCGGCGGCGTCACCGGCGTCGTGCGCGAGCTGGCCGCCGGTACGGAATTCGCGACGGCCGTCGTGCCGTCGGATACGACGAGCCGCACGGTGGCGATCGTGCCGACCAAGCCGCTCAAGCAGCTGACCAGCCACATGGTCGTCGTCACGAACGGCGTCACCGACAACAACGGCAATGACGCGACGCCGGACCAGACCTATTTCCTGTCCAAGCGCACCAGCCCGCTCTGCGTCAACGGCGCGTCGACCGAGCCGCTGCTGCCCGCGGCCACGGCCTGCGCGCTCGAACCGCTGCGTCAGCTCACGAATTCGCACCTCGCGGCCGCCGCGAGCAAGGGCATCACGCCGGACAAGGTGGTCGTGAGCTGGGTGTTCACGACGCAGGCCGTCACGCCGGTGCTGCAGGCAGCGGTCGGCAAAGTGCAGCAGTCGCCGGCGCCGCTGACGCGAGTCGCGCCGACCGGCAGGACGATCGGCGATCTCGGCCTCGGCCTCGCGCCGATCGCCGACATCTACATCGGCACGCTCGACGTGCCGTACTACCTCAAGGCTCCGGCCGCGGCGACGCCGCCGGCGCAGGCCGCCGCGGTGCTGCAGGGCTTCTGGCAGGCGGCTCCGGGCGCCTACGTCCCGCCGTTCAACGCCGCCGGCCTGTCGCCGACGTCGACGAACGTGACGTTCGCGAACCCGTTCCCGGTCTCGACCAAGACCGAAACGATTCCGCTCGTGCTGACCGTGCCGAATGCCGCTTCCGGCAAGACGCGTCCGGCCGCGGGCTGGCCGATCGTGATCTACCAGCACGGCATCACGCGCAACCGCACCGACGCGTTCGCGATCTCGCAGACGCTGGCGTCGCAGGGCTTCGCCGTCATCGCGATCGACATTCCGCTGCACGGCCTGCCGCCGGGTCATCCGTTCAACATCGAATCGACGCCGCTGGCCGCGACCGGCGCGCACGAGCGCACGTTCAACGTGGACCTGATCAAGAACGACGGCACCGCCTGCCCGACCGGCCAGGCGATCTGCCCCGACGGTCAGCCCGATCCGTCCGGCGCGCACATGATCAACCTTGGCAGCCTGCTGACCTCGCGCGACAACCTGCGCCAGGGCATCGTCGATCTGTTCTCGCTCGCCAAGGCCGTGCCGACCATCAGTTACGACGGCGCCGCCGGCGCCGACTTCGACGGTTCGCGCATCAGCTTCGTCGGCCAGTCGCTCGGCAGCATCATCGGCGTGAGCTTCACGGCGTTCGAGCCGAGCATCAACACGGCCGTGTTCAGCGTCCCGGGCGGCGGCATCGCCCGCCTGCTCGACGGATCCGCGACGTTCGGTCCGCGCATCCGCGCCGGTCTCGCCGCGGCCGGCGTCACCGCCGGCACGCCTGACTACGACCGCTTCATGGGCGCGGCGCAGCAGGTCATCGACGGTGCTGATCCGCTGAATACCGCCTTCGCTCTCGCGGGCAAGCGCGTCCTGCTGCATGAAGTCGTCGGCGGCGGTACGGTGCTGCCGGATCAGGTCATCCCGAACACGGTGCCGGGCGCGCCGCTCGCGGGTACCGAAGCGCTGATCCGCACGCTCGGCCTGACCTCCATCACGGCGTCGGCACAGTCGGCCACGGGCATCCGCGGCGCGACGCGCTTCATCCAGGGCAATCATGGGTCGCTGCTCGATCCGACCGCTTCCGCGCCGGCCACTGTCGAAATGCAGACCGAAATGGCGAGCATGATCGTGAGCGGCGGCGCTGCGGTCCAGGTCAGCAACACCGCCGTCATCCGCACGCAGTAAGCGACCGTCCAGGAACTTGGGGAATCCAAATATGAAGAACAAGACCAGCTTCCGCGGATCGCTGCGTCCGCTCGCGTCGGCCGTGGCCGTCGCGCTCGGCGCCGCCGTCATCCTGCCGGCCCAGGCTTTCGAGTTCGGCAGCCAGGACGGTTTTCACGGCACGGTCAACTCGACCGTGACCTACGGTGCAGCGTGGCGCGTGGCCTCGCAGGACGACGACCTGATCGGCAAGGCGCAGTTCAACCCGGCGATCAGCCTCGCGCCGTTCTCGCTCGGCAGTCCGGAACAGCGCGCCGCCCGCGGCCGCTTTTCGGTCAACAGCGACGACGGCGACATGAAGTGGGACGACGGCGACGTGTTCACGAACGCGGTCAAGGCCACGGTCGAACTGAGCCTGATGTACGGCGCCAACTCCGGCGCGTTCTTCCGCGCCTACAGCTTCTACGACTGGGAAAACGCGAACCGCTACGACCTGTCGAACGAAGCCAAGGAAAAGGTCGGCAAGGACACCAAAATCCTCGACGCCTTCGTTTTCCACAACTTCAACATCGGCAGCAAGGGCGGCTCGGTTCGCCTGGGTCAGCAGGTCGTGAGCTGGGGCGAAAGCACGTTCATCCAGGGCGGCGTCAACGTCATCAATCCGATCGACGTGTCGAAGCTGCGCGTCGCCGGCGCGGAACTGAAGGAAGCGTTCCTGCCGGTCAACATGCTCTGGGGTTCGTTCAACCTCACCGACAACCTGTCGGCCGAGGCGCTGTACATGTTCGAGTTCGAGCAGACCGAGGCCGACCCGGCCGGCACGTACTTCTCGACGAACGATTTCGCGACGCTCGGCGGCAGCTACGTCATGCTGAACTTCGGCACGATCCCGCAGCCCGTCATCAACCCGGATTTCTACTACGGTTACTGCTTCGGCGGTTCCGGCACCGACAATCCGAACCTGCCGGCCGCGCTCAAGCCGGCGGCCTGCGGCGCCGCGGTGCCGCGTGCGCCGGACCGCTTCGCGAAAGACTCGGGCCAGTACGGCCTGCGTCTCAACTATCTGGCCGACTGGTTCAACAACGCGGAATTCGGCTTCTATGCGCTGAACTACCACAGCCGCCTGCCGCTGCTGTCGGGGCGCGCCGTCACGAGCACGGCCGTCAACACCGGCCGCTACTTCGCCGAATACCCCGAAGACATCCGCATGTATGCGGTCAGCTTCAACATGCCGCTCGAAGGTCCGGGCGTCGCGCTGCAGGGCGAACTGTCGTATCGCCCGAACGCGCCGCTGCAGATCGACGACGTCGAGCTGCTGTTCGCCGCGCTGAGCCCGCTCAACGCCGTGATCCCGGCGCCGGGCCTGCGCTTCGGCAGTCAGCTCGGCCAGTATGCGCCGGGCGAAGAGATCCGCGGCTGGGAACGCCACAAGATCTCGCAGCTGCAGGTCACCGCGACCAAGGTGTTCGGCCCCGGCAACTTCGTCGGCGCCGACCAGATTTCGCTCGTCGGCGAAGTCGGCTTCACCAACATCT
>CAMLSI010000161.1 GCA_946482585.1 uncultured Lysobacteraceae bacterium | reverse complement strand
ATCGGGTCGGCGCGGATCTGATCGAAGCCGTAGAACAGCATGTAGCCGAGCCGTCCGCCGACGTTGACGCCGATCATCGCGTAGAAGATCAGGTCCGCGTATTGCTCGTAGCTCGCGTTCAGTCGTCCCTGCGCGAGCCGGCGCTTGCCGAGCCACCAGGCGAACAGGCCGCCGAGTACGTACATGAGACCGTACCAGTGGATGGAGACCGGCCCCAGCGACAGCGCGATCGGATTGATGTCGTGGAAATAGGGCATGAGCGGTCCGGCGGCGAACGAAGCGCGATTCTTGGACAGATGCCGCGCCGCGTCCAGTCGCATCCTCGGCGGATCTGCGCGAAATCCATGCCGATCCGGCGAAGGCGGCCGGTATACTGCGCCGCCTTCGTCGACACCGCCCCACCCATGTCGCTGCGTCGCCTGCTGCTGTCGCTGTTCCTGCTGTTGTCCATCGGCCCGGCCGCGGCGGCCGTCTACAACCTCAGCGGCCGCGTGACTCAAGCGGATTTCCTGACGCCGATCGCCGGCGTCGACGTCGCGCTCTACTCGCCCGGTTTCATAGTGCCGATTCTCGTCACGCGGACCGCGACCGACCCGACCGGCCACTACACGCTGACCGCCGACTGCGACGATCGCTGCTTCCTCGTCGCCAATCTCTCTCCGTATTTCCCGGAACGACAGTACCTGCCGGCGACTCCCGGCGCGGTACAGATCAATTTCGCGCTCGCGCGCGCCGGCACGATCGCCGGCCAGGTGTCCGCGGGCGTTCCGCTGGAGAACGAAGTCGAAGTGGAGGCCTGTCGTGACATCACCGGCCAGGGCCAGTACACCGACTGCAGCGGCGACGTGATCGACGCCCAGGGGCTGTATGAGATCGGCCCTCTGCGTCCGGGCAATTACCGCGTCTGTACGATCAACGCGGCCTCGACGCTGCGCATGCAGTGCTACGACCACCAGGATGCCCCGGCGATCCAGGGCATGCAGCAGTTCGACGTGGTCGTGCTCGGCGACGGCGAGACGCGCACCCAGGTCGACTTCGCTCTGAGTCCGGGCGCCGCGATCGCCGGGCACGTCCGCGATGCGCTGACGAACCAGCCCGTCACCGCCGAGATCGGGATCTACGATGCGAACGGCGATCTGCTCGGCGTCTACGGCGGCGACGGCGACTACCGCACCGGCGGACTCGCGCCCGGCACGTACTACGCGATCGCGTCGACGACCTTCGGCATCAATCACGCGCTCGAATCGCGTTACCTCTACGGCGCCGGCCCCTGCAATACGGCGTGCACAATCACGGACGGCACGCCGATCACGCTCGCGGCCGGCGAGACGATCAGCGGCATCGACTTCGCGATCGCGCCGCGCGCGATCGTCCGCGGCACCGTACGCGACGCGGCGACGCAGCAGCCGCTCGCCGGCGTGCGCGTGCGCCAGCTGCGCCTGATCGGCATCCTCATCCCGAGCCATCTCCAAGCGACGACGGCGGCCGACGGCAGCTATCGCTTTTACGCTTCGCCGGGCCAACAGTTCCGCCTCCACACCGACGGCACGGCGGACGACGTCGGCGTGATCTGGCCGGACCGCCCGTGTCCGCGCGATTGCGACATGGCCGGCGGCGAAATGCTCACGGTCGGCGAAGGCAGCGACACGACCTACGACTTCGCGCTCGCGCGCGGCGGCACGGTGAGCGGCCAGGTCGACGCCGTGACGCCGGGCCCGCTCCGGTTCTCGCTGTTTTCCGCCGCGACGGGCGCAGCGATCTGGCAGCACAACGTCGACGCGAGCGGCAGCTACGTGACGCCGCCCATCCTGCCGGGAACCTATTTTCTGACCGCCGAAGGCTACGACGCCTGTCAGGTCTATTCCGGCTATCCGTGCGTGTTCGGCGGCCCGCAGACGTTCGGCACGCCGATCACGGTCAGTGTCGGACAAAGCACGGGCGGCATCGATTTCGTGCTCGACGGCGATCGGATCTTCCGTAACCGCTTCGAGAACTGACGGAACCGCGCGCGAAGCCTGCGTATCGCCGCCCCGGCTTCGCGGCACTCATACGATGGTCGCAACCGTTGTGTGACCTGGCGCCGCACGCCTGGCCGGCAACCGCCGTACAGTCGGCGCCGTCAACCATTCCCGGAAGCAGGCGATGAAAGCGATTGCGGCTCTTGCGCTGTGGCTCTTCGGCACCACGGCCTCGGCACTCGACTTCACGCCGGCGGCGACGAGCGACGACCTCGACAATCCGCACAAGGGCTACATGCTCTGGGGCTCGACCTGGGCGCAGGGCGGCGCGGACAACCACTACGGCGCGAGCATCTACCACGTCTACGTACCCTGGCGCGAGCTGGAAACCGCCGATCAGGTGTTCGACTGGGCCGGCTTCGAGCAGCGCCACCTGCAGCCGATCCTCGCGGACGATCCCGAGGCCACGTTCGTGCTGCGCCTCGTCGCCGACTATCCCGACAGCGTCGGCACCGGGCTCTCGTTTTATTACACCGGCGGCCAGCCCGAGCGCGACTATCCGCTGTTTCTCGAACAGCCGCCGCTGAACATCGCCGGATTCGACTACACGAGCTGCGACGGCGATGGTCCGGGCCGCACGCCGGACTGGAATGCGCCGGCGTTCGCGACGCAGGCAGTGCAACTCGTGCAGGCGCTCGCGCAGCGCTACGACGCGGACCCGCGCATCACCGCGATTCAGGTCGGCCTGCTCGGCCTCTGGGGCGAATGGCACCAGAGCGGCTGCGACGCGCACGAGCCCGGCAACGCGATCAAGGTCGCCGTGCGCGAGGCCTACAAACAAGCCTTCGCGACGGCACGGCTGCAGACGCGCTACGCGCGCAGTCCCGACGTCGTCGGCGCCGACTTCGCCTTCCATGAAGACTATTTCCCGTCGTTCACGGCGAACTGCATCTACGGTTTTCCGCTCTGCGATGCGAGCGGCGACTGGAACCTCGAATATGGCCTCGCCAACGTCGTGCCGGCCGCGCGGCAGAACTGGCGCGTCAATCCGGTCTCGGGCGAAAGTCCGACGACGAGCCAGCAGAACACCTGGACCGCCGACACCGACGACGTGATCACGGTGCTGCGCAACTACCACTTCAGTTTCCTGGGACCCGCAGGCAAGCACGAACAGCCCGGTTTCGCGACGCCGCTCGCCCGCATCAAGCGCGCGCTCGGCTACGACCTCAGCGTCGTTCGCTTCGTACTCGGCGATCCGGTCGCCCAGGGCGCGTCGTTGCCGTGGCGCCTCGAACTCGCGAATCGCGGCAGCGCGCCCGTGTATCACGCGACGCAGGTCCGGCTCGAACTGCTCGATGCCGGCAACGCCGTGCGCGCGACGACGCCGCTCGCGGTCACGCTCGACACGGCGGAACCCGGTGCGACGAGCGTCTGGCGTGGCCGCCTGCAGTGGAGCGGCCTCGCCGCCGGCAGCTACACCGTGCGCCTCGTCGTCGCCGACGCCGTCGCGGGCCGGCCCGGCATCGTGCTGCAGAACAGTCCGCGCGACGCGGGCGCGGCCGGCGTGCGGCTCGGCAGCGTCACGCTCGCGGCCGGCGCCGGCGATCGCATCTTCGCCGACGGCTTCAGCCTGTTTTGAACCGGATGCCTTGAGCCGGCGATCCCGCCTCAGGCCGGCAGCACGCGGCAGATGTAGCCCTTGAGGTAGTCCGTTTCCGCGATCGCCGGATGCACCGGATGGTCGGGCCCCTGCTGCAGTTGCTCGAGCACCTGCACCTGGCGATCGAGATGCCGCGCGGCCTGCTGCACGCTGTCGAGCAGCGCCGCGCGCGGCATGTGGTACGAGCACGAGCAGGTCACGAGGATGCCGTCGCGCGACAGCACCTGCATGCCCATCTCGTTGAGGCGGCGGTAGGCGATGCGGCCTTCGGCGAAATCCTTCTTGCGCTTGACGAAGGCCGGCGGATCGAGAATCACGACGTCGAAGCGCTCGCGCAGTTCGCGCAGGCGCTTGAGCTCGTCGAATGCATCGGCCTTGACCGCGGTCACGCGATCGCCGAAGCCGTTGCGCTCGATGTTGCGGCGGATCGCGTCGACCGCGTGCGCCGACACGTCGACGCAGACCACTTCGCTCGCGCCCATGGCCGCGGCACGCAGGCCCCAGCCGCCGAGATAGCTGCAGACATCGAGTACGCGCTTGCCCGCGACATAGCGCGCCATGCGATCGCGATTGGACTGCTGATCGTAGAACCAGCCGGTCTTCTGCCCGCCGATCACGTCGCACTCGAATTCGACGCCGCCTTCGCGCACGACGACCGGCGCGTCGAGCGCGCCGTAGCCGATGTCGGCGTATTCCGGCAGTTGTTCCATGCTGCGGATGCCGGCGTCGTTCTTCCAGACCAGCGCGCGCGGCTTCAGTACCTTGACGACGGCTTCGCTGATCTCGTCCTTGAGCCTCTCCATGCCCGCCGTCGTCGTCTGGCCGACGATGACGTCGCCGAAACGGTCCAGCGTCAGACCCGGCAGACCGTCGGATTCGCCGTAGACCAGCCGGTAGTAGGGCTCGTCGAACAGGCGCTCGCGCAGGCTCAGCGCGACATTGAGCTTGTGCACGAACAGCGAACGGTCCAGCGCATGATCGAGCCCGCGCGCGACGAGCCGCGCGCAGATCAGCGAATTCGGATTGACGTAGCCGACGCCGAGCGGCTTGCCCGCGTGATCGACGACGATGCAGATCTCGCCGGGGGCGAAGCCGGTCAGCGGCGTGCGCTTGACGTCGACTTCGTTGGAGAACACCCACAGGTGCCCCGCGCGCAGCCGCGCGTCTTCGCCGCGCTTGAGGTGGAGAGCAGGATATTCGACGGCGTCGGACATGGTGGAATTCCGTAAATTTAGAAAAAGCAAAAAACAGGCCAGGGCGAGCCGCAGGCTACGCCCGACATCGAGGTATCGCACCGACGAAGTATCCGCGCCGGAGCGATCGGCACGCGTGCATCAGGCCGGAATGCCGAACGGCGTCGCAATCTGCGCATCGCCGCGCCCGACTGCGCATCGTTGCGCCCCACGTTCGCCGCGCCGGAAGATCTCGATGTCGGGCGCAGCCGCAGGCTCAACCCAGCCTATGGCATCCAGCGCGATCCGAGGATCAGGCCCCAGCACAGCATCACGTTGAGCATGAGCAGGAACACCGCGGCGGAACCCATGTCCTTCGCACGGCCGGCCAGCACGTGGAATTCGGGGCTGGCCTTGTCGACGATGGCTTCGACGGCGGAATTGAGCAGTTCGGCCCCCAGCACGAGGATCAGGCTGCCCACGAGCATCGCCTTCTCGATGGGACCGTGGCCGAGCCAAAGGCCGAGCGGCGCGAAGATCACGAACAGATAGACCTCGAGCCGGAACGAAGCCTCGAACGCGAAGCCGGCCTTGAGTCCCTGCCAGGACCAGCGCAGGGCCTTGAGGATCTGTTTGGGGCCGCGCGGCTCGGTGCTGGGCATGGTCTTCGTGGGGTCGGCTGACGCAAAGGCCGCGTAGTATGCCAGAGCCGCGGCAAACGGCCGTTCGCTGCGGGCCGGCCGGACTCCTGCCGCGCCGCAGCATGAGAACACGCGAAAAAAGCGGCAATTGCAGACCGCGTCGCCATCCGACTAAAGAGCGCTTGACCCCCGCCGCGATCGCGCCGACGCTTCCGCGCGTCGCGGACGTGGGGACGGTATCGATGACGACGGCAATGAAGAATGGAACGCTACTGAGCAAACTCGGCTGGCTGGTCTTCGCCATGGCCGGCGCGGCCTGCCTCGGCGTCGTCGCGCTGAAACGCGGCGAACCGGTCAATGCGATCTGGCTGGTCGCGGCGGCCGTGGCGGTGCTGACGATCGCCTATCGCTTCTACAGCCGCTTCATCGCCGGCACGGCGCTGCAGCTCGATCCGACGCGCGCGACGCCGGCGCTGCGGCGCAACGACGGCCTGGATTTCGTGCCGACGAACCGCTGGGTGCTCTACGGCCATCACTTCGCCGCGATCGCGGGCGCGGGTCCGCTGGTCGGCCCGGTGCTCGCCGCGCAGATGGGCTATCTGCCCGGCACGCTCTGGATACTGGCCGGCGTGGTCTTCGCCGGCGCCGTGCAGGACATGATCATCCTGTTCTGCTCGACGCGCCGCGACGGCCGCTCGCTCGGCGACATGATCCGCGCGGAACTCGGCAACACCGCGGGCACGCTCGCGATGCTGGGCATCCTCGCGATCATGATCATCCTGCTCGCGGTGCTCGCACTCGTCGTGGTCAAGGCACTCGCGGAAAGCCCCTGGGGCACGTTCACGGTCGCCGCCACGATACCGATCGCGATCTTCATGGGCATCTACATGCGCTGGCTGCGGCCCGGGCGCATTCTCGAAGCGTCGCTGATCGGGCTCGTGCTGCTGTTCGCGTCGATCTGGGCCGGCGGCCACGTCGCCGCCGATCCGGCCTGGGCCAAGGCGTTCACGTTCGACGGGCGTCAACTGTCGTGGCTCATGATCGTCTACGGCTTCGTCGCGTCGGTGCTGCCGGTCTGGTTCCTGCTCGCGCCGCGCGACTATCTGTCGACCTTCCTCAAGATCGGCACCATCGTCATCCTCGCGCTCGCGATCTTCATTGTGCGGCCCGACCTGCAGATGCCGGCGCTGACGCGCTTCATCGACGGCAGCGGCCCGGTCTGGTCGGGCAGCCTGTTCCCGTTCCTGTTCATCACGATCGCCTGCGGCGCCGTGTCGGGCTTCCATGCGCTGATCTCCTCCGGCACGACGCCGAAGATGGTCGCGACCGAAGCCGATATCCGCATGATCGGCTACGGCGGCATGCTGATGGAGGCGTTCGTCGCGATCATGGCGCTGGTCGCCGCCACGGCACTGCAGCCCGGCATCTATTTCGCGATGAACAGCCCCGCGGCGGTGCTCGGCGGCAGCGTCGAATCCGCAGCGCAGGCGATCAGCCAGTGGGGCTTCGTCGTGACGCCCGAGATGCTGAGCCAGACCGCGCGCGACATCGGCGAAACCACCATCCTCTCGCGCACCGGCGGCGCGCCGACGCTGGCCGTCGGCATGGCGCAGATCCTCCACGACGTGATCTCCGGTGAAGGCATGATGGCGTTCTGGTATCACTACGCCATCCTGTTCGAGGCGCTGTTCATCCTGACCACGATCGATGCCGGCACGCGCGTCGGTCGCTTCATGATCCAGGACCTGCTCGGTACCGTGCACGCGCCGCTGCGCCACACCGAATCCTGGGGCGGCAATCTGATCGCGACTGCGCTCTGCGTCGCGGGCTGGGGCTGGTTCCTGTATCAGGGCGTGGTCGATCCGCTCGGCGGCATCAACACGCTGTGGCCGCTGTTCGGCATCGCCAATCAGATGCTCGCGGCAATGGCGCTGATCTTCGCCTGCGCCGTGCTGATCAAGATGAAGCGTGACCGCTATGTCTGGATCGTCGCGCTGCCGACCGCATGGCTCGTGGTCTGCACGCTCGTCGCGAGCTGGCAGAAGCTGTTCCACGACAACCCCAAGATCGGTTTCATCGCCAATGCGAAACGCTTCGCCGAGGCCGCCGCGCGCGGCGAAGTGCTCGCGCCGGCCAAGAGCGTGGAGCAGATGCAGCGCGTCGCGTTCAACAATTACCTCGACGCCGGGCTCTGCGCGCTGTTCGCGTTCATCGTCGTGGTCACGCTGTTCTTCGGCATCCGCGCCGCGCTCGCGGCCCGGCGCAACAGCACGGCGTCCGCGCTCGAAACGCCCTACGTCGCCGCGGCATCGGTAGCCACGTGATGCGTCCGGCCGCCGCCGCGTTGCGCGCGTTCTGGCGCCAGCTGTGCGAAACCGCAAGGCTGGCCGTCGGCGTGCCCGACTACGGCACCTACCTGCGGCATCACCGCGAACGGCATCCGGACACCGAGCCGCTGAGCTACGAGGCGTTCTTCGCCGACCGCCTCGCCGCGCGCTACGGGCGCGGAAGGTCGCGCTGCTGCTGAACGGGCGACGGCGGGTAGGCGCCGAGCCGGCGGCTCAGCGCCTACCCGCACTGCCGTTTTCCGAGTGCGCCGCCCGCAAGAATGGCCGCGTCAAGCCCAATCGAAGGTTTCCACCGCGGCAGATGCACGGGATAATCCGCGCCCGCCCCGCCTGGAACCGACGCCTGATGCATTTCACCCCCGGTCAACGCTGGATTTCCAATGCCGAACCCGAGCTCGGGCTCGGCACCGTCTTGCGCATCGAGGGGCGCAGTATCCAGGTGCTGTTCGCCAAGGCGGGCGTGCTGCGCCACTACGCCGCGCATGCGGCGCCGCTGGTCCGCGCCGAATTCCGCATCGGCCAGAAGGTCAGCGGCAAGGGCGAGCAGTTCACGGTCGAGCGCGTCGAAACGCATCAGGGACTGCTGCACTACCACGGCGGCGGTCATGCGCTGGTCGAGGGCGAACTCGACGACGTGCAGAGCCTGTCGCAGGCCGATGAGCGGCTGCTCTCCGGTCGGCTCGACCGGCCCGATCGCTTCGATTTCCGCCTTGAGGCGCTGAATCGCCGCGCAGGCGCGCGCCGCGGCGTCGATTTCGGTCTCGGCGCGGCACGCATCGCGCTGGTGCCACATCAGCTGCGCGTCGCGCAGATCGGCGCGAACCGCCGTCCGGTGCGCGCGCTGCTCGCCGACGAAGTCGGCCTCGGCAAGACCATCGAAGCCGGCATGATCCTCGCGCGGCTGCTCGCCGCCGGGCGCGTCGAACGCGTGCTCGTGCTGCTGCCGGAACCGCTGGTCTACCAATGGTTCGTGGAACTGCTGCGCCGCTTCAATCTGCAATTTTCCATTTTTGACGAAGAGCGCTGCGCCGCGATCGAACTCGCCGGCGACGCGCGCAATCCGTTCGAGGACGAGCAGCTCGTCATCACCGACCTCGCCTTTCTCGCCGGCGACCGCCGCCGCGCGGAACAGGCCTGCGCCGCGGGCTGGGATCTGCTCGTCGTCGACGAGGCGCATCACCTGGCCTGGACGCCGCAGGCGGCGAGTCCCGAATACGCACTCGTCGAAACGCTGGCCGCAGCGACGCCGGGCGTGATCCTGCTGACCGCGACGCCCGAACAGCTCGGCCGCACCGGCCATTTCGCGCGCCTGCGCCTGCTCGATCCGGCGCGCTATCACGATCTCGAACGCTATACCGCCGAAGCGGACGGCTATCTCGCGCTGTCGCAGATCGCGGCCAAGCTCGGCGACGGCACGCCGCTGACCGCGGCGGAACGCGGCGAGCTCGCGAACCGCCTCGGCGACGATGCCGCGAGCCGCGCACTGCTCGCGCGTCTCGACGAGGACGCAGGCGCTGCGAGCGCGCTGCTCGACGCACTGATCGACCGTCACGGTACCGGCCGCGTGATGTTCCGCAATCGTCGCGCGGTCGTCGGCGGATTTCCGAAGCGCGTGCCGGCCATCGAGCTGCTCGACGGCGTCGCGCTCGCCGACGACGAGCGCCAGCGCCTGCTGACCGAATTCCTGTCGGACATCCAGCAGCCGCCGTCGCAGCACGAATACGACTACACCGCCGATCCGCGCCTGCCCTGGCTCATCGGCGTGCTCGAGAAATACCCGCGCGACAAATTCCTGCTGATCTGCCGCAGCCAGGCCAAGGTGCTGGCGCTGGAAGAAGCCGTGCGCACGCGCAGCGGGATCACGCTCGCGCGTTTCCACGAGGGCCTGTCCATCGTGCATCGCGACCGCAACGCGGCCTATTTCGCCGACCCGGAAGGCGCGCGCCTGCTGATCTGCTCGGAAATCGGCTCGGAAGGCCGCAACTTCCAGTTCGCGCATCACCTGATCCTCTGGGACGTACCGCTCGATCCGGACCTGCTCGAACAGCGTATCGGCCGTCTCGACCGCATCGGCCAGCAGCACGACATCGTGCTGCACGCGGTCGCGTTCAGCGGCAGCGCGCAGCACGTGCTGCTGCGCTGGTACCAGGAAGGACTGGATGCGCTGCGGACCAGTCCCGCCGACGGCCGCGAACTCTACAAGCGCTTCGGTGCCGATCTGGCCGAACGCGCTGCGACGCATGCGCTCGAGGGCACCGATCCCGACCAGGAACTCGATTCGCTGATCGCCGAGACGCGCGCGGTGCACGAGGAACTGTCGCGGCTCGTGCACGCGGGCCGCGATCGTCTGCTCGAACTCGCCAGCAGCCGCGAAGCGCGCGAAGAAACGCTGCGCGAAGCGCTGACCGCGGTCGACGCCGATCTCGACACCGAAGATTTCATCCTGCGCCTGTTCGAGCAGTTCGGCATCGAGCACGAGGAAACCGGCACGCGCACCTGGGTGCTCGATCCCGAATACGTCAGCACCGAAGGGCTGGCCGGCCTCAAGGACGGCCCGCAGCAGGTCACGTTCGACCGCGCGACCGCGCTCGCGCGCGAAGA
>CAMLSI010000160.1 GCA_946482585.1 uncultured Lysobacteraceae bacterium | reverse complement strand
GGCCTGTCGGTGCTTGGCTAAAACTAACAGGCTGGTCCGCCGGCGCGCTTCGCACGCCGTGCTGTCGGCAGACGAGATCCAACGGTGAGCTAAGCATGTAGTACCTGGCGTCAAGCGCCTTCGGACGCGGGTTCAATTCCCGCCACCTCCACCAATCAGAAGGGCCCGGATAGTCTCCGGGCCTTTTTCTTGTCCGCGATGCCGCTGCGGAGGCCGTGCGGCACGAACCGCCGCCATCGCCGCATGCCGGTCCAGGCCATTCTCTGCTCGCTGTATACCTTCCGGGTGGACGAAGGAGAGCCGGTTAATGGTGTACTCCGTGGCGTGGTGGCGCCCCGCCGACGAACGCGTCGCTCCATCGCGAAGCCAAGCGTTTGCACACGGCGTCTGGATCGTCCTCAGCTGACGCGCTACGCCCGCTTTGCACACGCGCCGTCCGCCTCGGACGACAGCGCCTGCCGTTGCTAACGACACGCTGATTCGCTTCAGCCTCCGCGATCCAACCTGGACCGCCGGATGAAACGTTGCGATGAAGCCGCTGCGCAGGATCCGCGACGGCAGCCTCGTCGCGGGCACGCCTTGTCCCGATTTGCACAGAAGCAGCATTCCTGCGAATGCAAGCATGCGGTGCGAGCGCAACCGCCCCGGACGGCGGCGACGGCGCGGTTACGGCACGTACGGCACATCGAATTCCGCCCAGCGCCCGTTGGGCTGCAGGCCGGTGCCGGGATTCTCGCTGATGTTCTGTTGCGAACGGAGTTCCGTCGCGGCGGCGGCGGACGTTTCCAACGCGCCCACCAGCGCGTTGATTTGCGCGTCCTCCTGCCCTTCGAGTTGCGCGATCCAGGTACGCATGAAACGTACGGCCCGCATCACCTCGTTGCGGTCGTAGATGGAGCCGCTGACGCGCACGTCCTCCTCGACCAGGTAGATCCACAGGCGCGCGAAGTTGGCGAACATCTTCGCGTGCACCGGATAGCGCGGATCGTTCTGCGGCGGCGGGCTGAAATTGTCCCGCAGCTGCTTGAACGAAAATGTCCGCACGCTGGCGATCTTGCCGGTGCCCTGGCGGAAGCCCGGCGCGTTCATCCACTCGCTCGCGGCGCTCTTCTCGACCGCCATCTTGGCCACCACGAACGCATGGTGGACGTCGTAATGAGGCAGGAGCACGCTTTCCAGATAGTCGCCGATGAAGGTGGCGAAACTGTCGCCCTCGTACAACAGCGCGGGGTCCGCGAGCCAGCTCATCACGAACCAGCTCTGCTGGAACACTTCGCTCTGCTTGATCCGCGCCTCTCGCGGCGTGGGGATGTTGTGAACGGTTTCGTCCACGACCGGCGGCAGCAGGGTGCACGGATGGTTGGTCTCGTTGCAGGCGGTCGCCGCGGGGCGTTGCAGCGGTGCGATCCGCAGCAGGTCGCCGGCTTCCCAGACCGGGTTGCGCGCTATCACGATGTCGAGATGATCCCGGTACCGGGCTTGCGGCTGGGTGGAGCGCAGGTCCGCCAGGAAGTCCGGATACTTCAGGTTCCTGTGCCGCAGCAGGTGCCCGAAGAACTGAAGCGACCGGTACTTCTGACGCATCCAGTTGCAGGCTCTTGGATAGTCGCCGATGTTGGCACCGCCCAGGTCCGGGTCGCACGTGGTGTGGGTGGAAACCGCGTCGTAGTACGCCCACAGGTTCGCATCCGTGGGATTGGCAATGTACGCATCCACCAGCGCGTAGAAACCGCTGGCCATGCCGCTGCTCGGCGTGCTGGCGATATCCGGAAACCATTCGAAGACGCTCTTGTGGGTTTCCCCGTAGAAGCCGTCTTCGCTCAACAGATCGAACGGGATGCCCAGCTTGAGGCGCCGCAGGTCGATGGCATGCAATTCGTCGTAGGCCTGGTGTGCCTTGGCCAGGCTGTTCACCGTGCCGGTGGCCCAGAGCAGATGCAGATCGTTGACGAGATGATCGGTGAACGCCTGGTCACGTTCGCGCTGCCCGGTGCTGTCCCACACGGGCAGGCCTGGCGTGGTTTCGTGGAAAGGTTCAAAGCCGGGCTGGAGCGGCCTCAGCGCCGCGGGATGGAACAACGCCGTCAGCTCGAACTTCTGGCGGATCGCATGTACCAGGTTCACCACCGCCTCGGCGCGCTGAGGGTCGATGTGCGTCGCGGACCGCCGCCGTATGCTGTCGTCCGAAAACCCTCCCATCGCCAGATCCAGCGCATCGGGAAGATGGCAGCCCGAGCAGGAACCGCGTGCGCCGTGGAAGCGCCAGGCCTCCATTCCGACCTGAATGGCTTGCGCCAGCTGGCTTGCGCTCATCGGGTGGGCGGGATCGTAGGCCGGACCGCAACGTGGGTCAGCGGTGATGCACAGGACGGTGGGCGGCGGATTCAACGGCAGATCTTCGACCGGCTCGAACCCGCTGGCGAAAATCGATTGCGCGCCGGCAAGCGCGGCATGGACGAGAAGAAACCCGGTTACGACGAATCGCACCGGCATGCCCGGCCCTCGTGCTGATTTCATTTCGCTCTCCGGCTTGTGCGTCGCTGCTGGCTTGGAGTCGGACTCGCCGGCCCCGGGCCACGTGCCCGCGACGAGACCGCTCCGATGCCGACCTGCCCGGCATCACGATCACCTCAAACTAGCGACAAGCCGGCCTTCGACTATCAGACCCGGCGCGACCGGTTTCGGCTATTGCGACACTGATCACACTATCCGGCCTCCCTGCCCGTCGCGCACGATAGGTTCCCGAATCGTTGCGATGGCATCGAGTGCTGGAACGACCTGGCCGAACATCGCGCGGTGAGTGCGGGAACCCCGCAACGACCGATCATCGCGCTTCAATCGGTCGCCGACTCGTCGGGAATGCGAAGCGTTGCTGCAACCCTGCCGGGCCACGCGATCACATCGCGTAATTTGCAGCATTCGACAAAAATACACACCGCGCAGAACGGATGCGCATCGAACCCGCCCCCAGCGAGGCATAACCCCCCACTACGGCGCCGCGCTTGCGGCCTGTCCGCGCGCATAGATCTTTCCCCAGACCAGGCCCAGCACCGCCGCGACGACAGAGGCGATCAGTACACCGACCTTGGCGGCGCCGATGAGGTTCTCGTCGCGGAACGCGAGCATGGCGATGAAGATCGACATCGTGAATCCGATGCCGGCGAGGAGCCCCACCAGCCATATGCCGCGCCAGTTGACCTGGCCGGGCAGCACGCAGAGGCCGCTGCGCACGGCCAGCCAGCAGGCCAGCACGACACCGAGCGGCTTGCCGGCCACCAGCGCGAGACTGATGCCGATCGCGACGGCCAGCGGCGCCGATTGCGAGAAATCGATGCCGCTCAGGGTGACGCCGGCATTAGCGAGCGCGAACAGCGGCATGATGACGAAGGCCACCCAGGGATGCAGCGCGATCTGCAGGCGCGTGCCCGGCGCCAGCAGTTCGCGCGGCATGTCCCTGAGGCGCTTCACCGACTTGGCGATCTTCCCGTGAGCAGTGTCGCGGTGGTCCGCTTCCGACAGCGCCGACAGCGCGCTCGAGGCGTTGTCGAGCACGCCCTGGCGCGAGCTGCGTATCGTGGCGGGGGTCAGCAAGCCCAGGACCACACCGGCCAGCGTGGGATGCGCCCCCGAATGCAGCATCCCGATCCACAGCAGCACGCCCGGAATCACGTACGCGCCAGCCGAATTGACGCCGATGCCCTGGAGCATGAACACCATCGCGATGGCGGCGGCGGCGAGTGCGAGTCCGGTGACGTCTATGCCGCCGGAATAGAACAGCGCGATGATCAGCACGGCGACGATGTCGTCGATGATCGCGAGCGCCAGCAAGAACACGCGGACGTTGGCCGGTATCGATCGTCCGAGCAGCACGAGCACGCCGACGGCGAAGGCGATGTCGGTCGCCGTCGGAATGGCCCAGCCGCGGTTCTGTTGCGGATCGTGGTTGATGCCGAGATAGATCAGCGCAGGAACGCAGACCCCGCCGAGTGCGGCGACGACCGGCAGCATGGCCGCGCGCCAGGTGCTGAGCGCACCGTCGTGGATCTCGCGGCGTATCTCCATGCCGACGACGAGGAAGAAGATCGTCATCAGTCCGTCGTTGATCCAGAAATGCAGCGACTGCGAGAACTCGTAGCTGCCGAGCTTCAGCGAGAATGCGGTGTGCCACAGGTGGTGATAGCTGTCGGCCAGCGGCGAGTTCGCCCAGGCGATGGCGATCGCTGCCGCAGCGAGCAGGACGATGCCGCTCGTGGCTTCGATATGGAGTATGTGTTCGATGGCCGAGAAGGCACGCTCGGCGACTGCCTGCGCGCGGGGCTTGGCGACTTCACGATGGGGCTGATTCACAGGCGCGACGCTCCGGCGTGGCGGCCCGACCAGCGCATTGACCTGCGGGCCGCTCCCTGCGGCCGACACCCGGCGCGATCTTACCGTGTGCGTGCGGCACGGCAAGCCCGACCTCGCACGCCGCAATGCGCGCCGCGCCAGCGACGCCCAGGGCCGCTCGTCGCCCGGAGGAGTCAACCCCGGCACTGGGCGGGCAATGCCTGCATGGCGCGCGTTTCCGTAGCACACAGCTCCTTGCCGCTGCGAGCCTCGACGGCGCTCCAGCCTCTCGTGCCGGCCGATTGAACCGATCGGCACCCGCCGGTGCACCTGGATGGCGTGATCGGAAGGACGATGGGGATCGGTCTGCTTCGTACGCTACGAAACACGGAAAAACATCGGCCCATCGCAGTCCAGAGGTGTCCGTCGCACGCGGAGAATCCCAGAGACCCTGCACGGCATCTCAGGCGCGTCGACTGCGCCGCTGCGGCTTCGGCGGAACGGCCAGCTTGATGGAGAGCAGCTCCTCGAACGGCGCCATGTCCTTGCTCGAGGCGACGGGAAACCGTACGCCATAGCCCTCGGCATGCCGCGGCGCGGCGTCGAGGATCGCCGTCGCCTCCGCTGAGAGCCCGGCCTCCCGGGCCGCTGCGACAGCCTTGCCTCCGAGAACGAGGCCGACCCGGAACATACCCTCGCCCGGCGTGAGGTAGACGACGATCTGATCATCATCGACGAGCCGAAGAGACCATCCGATCTTGGGGCCGGCGAAGTGCCACGCCTCTGCCAGCCGCGGCGCGCGCGTGACGGCTCGACCGATGATCGAGTTCCAGAGGGGCGCTGCCGCGCCGAGGCAACTATCGACGGCGGCACGCGGCGGCGGCCGCGAAGGGTCGAACAGGGGCCGGTGTGTCAGGGTCGCCTCCGTCACGGCAGAGCCGCAGCGTCGAGCGGAGTATGCCGACGGCCGGCCGGAAGCCGCAATCGCAGGCATCGCAGCGCGGTCGACTTCCGCAGCGTGCAGACGCGGCGTCGCACGCTGCCAGCGACTCCACGGGCATGAAGTCGCCCGCAATTGACCTGGATCACTACGTCCGCAGGCAAACGGTCCGAGGCTTCGCTGCAGCACGCACGGAACTCGCTTCATGGCACAGGCGGCGACACTGGGTTGGATACCGTCGAAGGACGGCGCAACTCTCGAAATCACCGGTGACTGGACGCTGGCCAATGCGCTTGACCTGGCCACGGCCGTCACCCGCGCTGCGACGGCCGGGCCGGCCGACCGCTGCCGCGTCGACGCACGAGGACTGACCGCGTTCGACACCACGGGTGCCCTGCTCCTGCTACGCGCGCTCGGCAGCCGGGCTTCAGTCCTCGACCCCGGCGATCTGCACGGAATGAACGCGGCGGACGTCGCACTGCTGCGTCTGGTCCACGCGCGCCGCGCCCAGGAGGTTCCCCCCGCGGTCATTCATGCCAGCCTGACGCATCTGCTCGAACGCATCGGAGGCGCCCTCGTCTACACCTGGCGTCAGGCGCGGGAACTGCTCGGGTTCGTCGGCCTGACGCTCGTGACGGTGGGCAACGTAGTGCTGCTGCGCCGCCGCCTGCGCCTGACGGCGACGGTATTCCACATGGAACAGACCGGCCTCGACGCCGTGCCCATCGTCATGCTGCTGTCGTTTCTCGTGGGCGCCGTCATCGCCTTCCTCGGGGCGACCGTCCTGCGCGACTTCGGCGCCGAGATCTTCACCGTCGAACTCGTGTCGTATTCGTTCCTGCGCGAGTTCGGGGTGTTGTTGACCGCGATCCTGCTCGCCGGGCGTTCCGGCAGCGCGTTCACGGCGCAGATCGGCTCCATGAAGAGCCGCGAAGAGCTCGACGCGATCCAGGCGCTCGGGCTCGATGCGATCGAGCTGCTGGTGGTTCCGCGCCTGATCGCGCTGGTCGTCATGCTGCCGACGCTCACGTTTCTCGCCATGCTCGCGGGGCTCGTCGGCGGCGGCATCGTAGGGGTGATGTCGCTGGACATCACGCCGGCCATGTTCGTCGGCCGCCTGCACGAAATGACCGAGCTGCGCCACTTCTGGGTCGGCATGGTGAAGGCGCCCGTCTTCGCGTTCCTGATAACCGCCGTCGGCTGCCTCGAAGGTTTCAAAGTCGAGGGCAGCGCCGAATCGGTGGGCCGGCATACGACCGCCTCGGTAGTTCAGTCGATCTTCCTGGTCATCGTCTTCGACGCCCTGTTCGCCATGTTCTTCATGGAATTGAAGGTATGAGCGCGGACGCACTGATCGAAGTACGCGGCCTGCGCAACGTGTTCGGCGCCCAGGTCGTGCATGACGCGCTGGATCTCGATCTGCGTCGCGGCGAAATCCTCGGCGTGATCGGCGGCTCCGGCGCCGGCAAATCAGTGCTGCTGCGCTCGATCGTGGGCCTCAAGGACCCGGACGGCGGCAGCATCCGCTTCCTGGGACAGGACACGACGCACCTGCGCGCGGACGAACGCCGTGTGATCGACCGGCGTTTCGGCCTGATGTTCCAGGACGGGGCCCTGTTTTCCTCGCTCACGGTGCTGGAGAACGTCGAGGTGCCGCTCGTCGAGTTCTATCGCCTGCCGCGCGATCTGGTGAAAGACATCGCCTTGTTGAAGATCGCGCTGACCGGTCTGCCGCCGGATGCGGCGGCGAAGTTTCCGGCGCAGTTGTCCGGCGGCATGCGCAAGCGCGCGGGACTCGCCCGGGCATTGGCGCTCGACCCGGAGATTCTGTTCCTCGACGAACCGACGTCCGGACTCGATCCCGTCGGCGCCGCCGCGTTCGATGAGCTCATTTCCACATTGCGCAATGCGCTCAACCTGACGGTGTTCCTGGTCACGCACGACCTCGACAGCCTCTATTCGATCTGCGACCGCGTGGCCGTGCTCTCGGACCGCCATGTCGTCATCGCCGATCGCGTCGAGGCGGTCGAGCGCCATCCCGCGCCGTGGATCCGCGCCTGTTTCCAGGGGCCCCGCGCGCGCGGCGCGCGCGCTCACCGGTTCGGCCCGACGGAGTCCGCTGCAGGAGAACCGCATGGAAACCCGCGCTAGTCATGTGCTGATCGGCGCGTTCGCCCTCGGCGTGTTCCTGGCCGCCTTCGGCTTCGTGCTGTGGCTCGGCAAGCTCTCGCTCGAACGCGAATGGGTCTTCTACGACATCGTGTTCGAGGAAGCGGTCACGGGGCTCACTGTCGGCGGCGCCGTGCAATACAACGGCATCCAGGTCGGCGAAGTGCGCAAGCTCTCGCTGGCACCCGATGATCCGCGCCGCGTGATCGCCCATGTGCGGCTCAATGGCGACACGCCGGTGAAAGTCGACACGCATGCGCGCCTGAACCTCGTGGGGCTCACCGGTGTGACGGTCATCCAGCTTTCAGGCGGCACGCCCGGATCCGCGCCACTGAAGCCCGCGCCGGGCGACGCCGTTGCCCGCATCGTGGCCGATGTCTCGGCGCTGCAGTCGCTGCTCGCCTCGGGCCAGGACGTTGCGTTGAGCGCGAACGACGCGCTCCTGCGCGTCGGCCGGCTACTGTCCGACGACAACCTCGACCACGTCGCCGGCGCGCTCCGCAACATCGACGAGGTCACGCGGTCGCTCGCCGCGCAGCGCGACGACCTGCGCCACCTGATCACGGAATTCGGCGCTGCGGGCAAACAATTGCAGCGGACCCTGCAGCGCGTCGACCGGCTGTCGGCGTCGGCCGACGCCGTCGTCGGCGAACGCGTGCAGCCGCTGCTCGACGACGCGCGCGCGTGGCTCGATGCCGCGCAGCGCACGACGGACGCTGCCGCGGCCCTGATCGAACGCAACCAGGAACCCCTCACCCGCTTCACCACCGACGGCCTCGCGCAGCTCGGGCCGGCATTGGTCGAACTGCGCGCGACCCTGCGTACGCTGCGCGCCGCGTCGGGTCGTCTTCAGGACGATCCCGCCGGCTTCCTGCTCGGCCGCGAGCAACCCAAGGAGTTCGTGCCGCAATGAACACACTGTGGAAATATGCATTCGTCACCGTCACCGCTCTAGTCTCGACGGGATGCACGTTGCTGGGCGGTCCGCGCGAGGGCGTGACGTCGTACGCACCGACCCTGTCGGCCCCGACGGCGGAAGTCGTATCCGAGGGCCGCGAGCCGGCATGGCAGATCGCCGTCGCCGAACCGCAGACGCCCGCGTCGCTGCTCGGGACGCACATCCTGGTCTCGCCGGAGCCGGGCTGCGTGGAGGTCTATCGCGACGCCCGATGGCAGGATCCGCCGGCGATCCTGTTGCAGGCGCTGCTGATCCAGGGACTCGGCGATGCCGGCATCGCGGGCGCCGCGAGCAACGCGAGCGTGCAGCGCGCCGACTTCGTGCTGGAATCGGATCTGCTGAGGCTCCAGGCGGAATACCGCGGCGCCATCGCGCCGACGACGGCTCTACGGGTCCACGTGCGACTGATCCGTGTCGCCGATGGCAAGGTCGTCGCCGCGCGCCTGTTCGCCATCGACGAACCAGCCGCCGCCAGCCCCGTGCCCTGCGTCGTCGACGCTTTCACGCGCGCGATCAACCGCTTCGTCCGGGATGCCTCTGACTGGACCGTGAAAGCCGGCAATGAAGCCTGGGCTCGAGCGCGCTGACCCGGATCCGTCGACCGTCGCCCATTCCGTACAGATGGCTGGACCGCCGGCCAAGGGAGCGCCCATGCTCGACATCATCACCCCGATGCACGACTGTCGCCGATGGTCCGCCGGCGTGTGCTATGCCGCCGGTCTCGCCGCATGGCTCGACGCCTCGCTGACCGGTGTGTGCATTCCCGCGCCGCCGCTCGACGCCGCGTCCGCGGCCCCGGCACCGCTGCATGCCGAGCTCGTCGAGATCCTCTGCGAAAGCGAGGAATCCTGCCGCGACGCCAGCGTCGCGTTCTCGCGGTGGGCGCACGGGCGGCAGGTCCCGCGCGCCCGCTGGTACGCGACCACACAGACGCTCGAAGCAATGTTGCGCGCCGCCGTCGACTGGCACGACCTCGCCATCGTCGAGCGTCCGCCCGATGCTGACGAGATGGCGATCCGTGCGCTCGGGCGCCTGCTGCTGACCGTTCCGCTGCCGTTCCTGCTCCTGCCCGCGGACCTCCCGCACGACACGCCGCCGCCGGCGACGATCGCGATCGCATGGAATGGATCGCGCGAGGCCCTGCGCGCGCTGCGCGCCGCATTGCCGCTGCTGCGCCGCGCCTCGCGCGTGGTGCTCCTTCGCAGTGCCTCCACGCGCCCGATCGACGACCCGTCATGGCCGCCGGCGCAATCCCTCGATGCCTACCTGGCCTGGCAGGGAATCGATTGCGTGCCCGCAACGGTGTCGATCAACGGCCCCGAAGCGCTGTTCGCAGCGGCGGCCGACACCGATGCCGACTTGCTCGTCATGGGCGCCTACGGCAAAGGACGCTACGCCGAGTGGCTGTTCGGTGGAGCGACGCAATACGCACTGCGCAACGTGCGCATGCCGTTGTTCCTTCGCCACTGACCGCGGAATTTCGCGGGCCGGGGGCGATCCACGGGTCGGCCGACGGCCATCTGCGACTGCGAGGTAACGGGAAGGCGGGAACGGTTGATGCGGATCAATACCGGGAGCCGCGTACGACGGCATCCTGATATCTCCAAACCGCACCGGAGTGCGCATGAACACGATCCGCTCCAACGCCGGCGCCCCCGGAACCGACCGGGGCCATGAACTCGCGACGACTCCCCTGAGTGCCGAAATGCCGCGCTGGGAGCACACGCTTCGCAACGGGACGCCGGTGACGATCCGGCCCCTGCGCAAGGAAGACGCCGAGCTCGAACGTCGCTTCATCGATTCGCTGTCGGCGCAATCGCGTCGCTTTCGCTTTCTCGGGCAGATCAGCTGTGCGAGTCCGGAGCTGGTCCGGAGCCTGACCGATATCGACTATGTGCACGATGTCGCGTTCGTCGCAATCGCCACGATCGACGGCGAGCGACGCGAGATCGGCGTTGCGCGCTACAGCGTGGCGGACGACGGCCGGTCCTGCGAATGCGCCGTCACCGTCGGCGACGACTTCCACGGCC
>CAMLSI010000159.1 GCA_946482585.1 uncultured Lysobacteraceae bacterium | reverse complement strand
GCATAGCTCATGAGGCCCGACCACGCGAAGTCGATGTGCACGCCGGCCAGCCGCGGATAGACCTTCATGAGGTCACGATACAGCAGGTCGCGCACGCGCTCCGGTGCGCGGTCGCGGATCGAGATGCGTCCGCCCCAGAGCAGGCGCGAATCGGGCAGCGGCCGGTAGTAGTCGAAGGCGAAGCGTGTGTCGTATACCGCGGCGCGCGTGTTGATGCATTCGCGCAGGCGCGGACCCAGCGGTTCGGTCACCATGACGTAGGTCGCGATCGGCAGCACGGCGCGATCGACCTGCGCATCGAGTCCGGCGAGATAGCCGCCGCAGCAGAGCACCACGTGCTCGGCTTCGATCTCGCCGCCGGCCGTGCGCACGCGCCAGGCTTCGCCGTGGCGCTCCACCGACGTCACCGCCGAATGCTCGTGCACCTGCACGCCCTTCTGCGCAGCGGCCTGTGCGAGACCGATCGCGTAGTTGAGCGGATGCAGATGCACGGCGTTGCGTTCCCAGAGCGCATCGCCGTAGCGCTCGCTGCGCAGCAGCTCGCGCACCGTGGCGCGCGGCACCCAGTCCCAGTGCACGCCGAATTTTTCGGCGAGGAACTGCTGGCGCTCGCGCAGCACGGCGGGATCGTTGAACCAATTGGCCCAGATCACGCCTTCGTCGACCATCGCGCAGGGAATGCGGTATTTGGCGACGCGCGAACGGATCAGCTGCACGCCGCCCAGCGTGCTCAGGAACAGCGCCTTCGCGCCGTCGAGGCCGAGCTGCCGGACGAGTGCGCCCTCGCCCAGCGAATAGCCCGCGAATACGAAGCCGCCGTTGCGGCCGGATGCGCCGAACCCCACGCTTTCGGCTTCGAGCACGGTCACGTCGGTGACGCCGCGTTCGGCGAGGCCGAGCGCGGTATTGAGGCCTGCATACCCGCCGCCGATCACGACCGCGCGGCGCGCGTGACGCCCGGTCAGCGGCGCGAAGCCGCCGTAGGCCGTCGCCGTCGCGCGGTAGTAGCTGGCCGGCAATTCCGTCATTGCGCGCGCGAATCCTTGGCCAGGCCTTCGACTTCGAGACCGACCTGCAGCCAGCCGAGGCTCAGGCCGATGCGCTTCGCGTCGGGATCGCCCCAGACGTAGCTCAGCATCTTCCCGCTCGCATCTTCGATGACGGCGAGTCGCAGCACTTCGGTGCTACTTTCGCGATACGTGAGGCGCGCGAGTTCCAGCGAATAGCCGGACGCGGCGCCGTCGCGATACTTCAATGCGACGCGACCGCCCTCGCTGTGCAAGCGCAGGTCGCGATGCAGATGCCAGTCGTTGTTTTCGGCCGACGCCCGGATGCCGCCGCCGTTGAGCGCGTCCCAGCCGGTGAACCAGCGCACGCGCTGCGACAGCGTCGCCGCATCGATGCCACGCGCCTGGTCGGCAACGGTGACGACGCGCAGGCGATCGTTCACGAGCTCGAAGCGCAGCGGCAGCAGAGCCGCGGTCGCACCGATGCCGGGCAGCAGCGCGCTGCACGCGGCCGGATCGGCCGCGAACGCGAGCCCGTTGCGCGACGCGGCGGCCTTGAGCGTGCAGGCATTCAGCGGCGCCCAGGATTTCTCGTCGATGCGCACGCTCTTGTCCGGATTCCGGAACGCCGCTTCGGCGTCGGCGGACAAGGGCCGATACGGTACGAATCCATTTTTCTCATTCACCAGCAGCCAGCGCGCTTCCTGCACCGGCGTGGTATCGGGCAGCACGAGGCGCCAGAGCACCTGGTTGCGGTTGCCGCCCGGATGGTTCAGCCAGTGATGGATCGCCGGCGCGGCATTGACCGCCGGCGTCTGCTTGCCGCCGGCCGATGCGTTCCAGCGCTCCGCGTGATTGTCGTATTCGCCGGCGAGTTCCTGCGGAACGGCAACGGCCTCCGCGTTCGCCGAACGCGCCGGCAGCGCGCCACAGGCAGTCAGCAGCAGCGCGGATGCCGCGAACAGAGCAGAAGTCGCGAACAGGCAGAAAGAATGGCGCATGTGTCCTCCGGAACCGTTGATGCAACCCTACACGCGATCCAGGGCCTGGGCGAGATCGGCGACGAGCACGTCGGCTTCTTCGAGCCCGATCGACAGGCGCACGAGATTGACCGGCACGGTGCCCGTACGCGACTCGGTCACTTTCGTAGCCGGCGGATAGACGGCCGCGACAGGGAACAGCAGCGATTCGTAGCCGCCCCAGGAAACCGTCATCAGGAACCGCTGCAACGCATCGCAGAAGCGTTCGATCGCGAGTGTGCTGTCGCAGCGGATGGTGAACGACAGCAGTCCGCTCGCCCCTTCGGTCTGGCGCTCGCTCAGTGCGAACTGCCGATCGGCGGAATCGTGCGGATACCAGATCCGCTCGACTTTCGGGTGCGACCGCAAGAACGCGATGACCGCCTGCGTGGTCGCGGCGATCTGGCGCAGCCGGATCGGCAAGGTCCGCAGGCCCCGGATCATCAGCCACGCGTCGTGCGGCGACAGCATCGCGCCGAGCGTCATGTACGGGCCGTCGAAGACTTCGCGGATCAGCACCTCGCTGCCGCAGAGCACGCCGGCGACGACGTCGCTATGGCCGTTGAGGTACTTCGTCGCCGAATGCGCGACGAGATCGATGCCGAGTGCGATCGCGCGCTGGTTCAGCGGCGTCGCATAACTGTTGTCGAGCAACGTACGGATGCCGCGCGCCCTCGCGAGCGCCGCGACCGCCGCGAGATCCTGCTGCTCGTAGGTCATCGTGTTCGGGCTTTCGAGCACGATCAGGCGCGTCTGCGGCGTCAGCGCCGCTTCGATCGCGGCCGTGTCGCGTGCGTCGACGAAGCTGTGGGTCACGCCGAAACGGCCGAGGAAATCGCGGATCAGGCTGCGCGTCCACGAATACGGCTTCTGCACGCAGACCACGTGATCGCCGGCACGCAGCCCCGCGATCACGCCGGCCGCGATCGCCGCGGCACCCGAGCCGAACAGCAGCGCGTCTTCGGCGCCTTCGAGCGCCGCGAGCTTCTTGCGCAGGATTTCGACAGTCGGATTGTTGCCGCGCGTGTACAGCGTGGTGTTGAGTTCGTCGCCGAATCCGGCGCGCATGGCCGCTACGGTTTCGAACGCGAAGATCGAGCTCTGGTAGATCGGCGGCGCGACCGCACCGCGATGACGCGCGCGGTCTTCCTCGCCGAGGTGGTTCAGGATGTAGCTCAGGTCATGCTGCTGCATCGTCGGCGCTCCCTGCGCACGCTCGCCTATTTCTTCGCGACGAATTCGCGCGTGGCTGCAGCCAGCGAAGGATCCTGCAACGCGAAGTGCAGGGTCGCCTTCACCAGGCCGAGCTTGTTGCCGCAGTCGAAGCGCTCGCCTTCGAAGCGATACGCGAGCACGCGCTCCTGCTTGAGCAGCGCGTCGATCGCGTCGGTGAGCTGGATTTCGCCGCCGGCGCCGGGCTTGGTCGATTCGAGCAGCGAGAAGATGCGGCCCGGCAACACGTAGCGGCCGACGACGGCGAGATTCGACGGCGCTTCCTCGGGCTTGGGCTTTTCGACCATGAGCTTGATCAGTGCGGCACGGTCGTTGATCGGCTGCGCATCGACGATGCCGTATTTGTTGGTCTGCTCGCGCGGCACTTCCTCGACCGCGATCACACCGGAGTTCTCGAACGCGGCGAGTTCGGCCATCTGGCGCAGCGCGCTATGGCCGCTGTTCCAGATCAGATCGTCGGGCAGGATCACGCCGAACGGTTCGTTGCCGACGACGGGCTTCGCGCAGAGCACCGCGTGACCGAGACCCAGCGCTTCGGGCTGCGTCACGAACACGCAGCGCACGTGTTTGGGCAGCACGTTCTGCACCAGCGACAGCAGTTCCTTCTTGCCGGCCTGTTCGAGCTTGGTCTCCAGCTCGTAGGCCTTGTCGAAATAGTCGGCGATCGCGTGCTTGTACCGGTTCGTGACGAAGATCAGCGTATCGGCGCCGGCGTCGACGGCTTCGTCGACGGCGTACTGGATCAGCGGACGATCCAGCACCGGCAGCATTTCCTTGGCCACGACCTTCGTCGCCGGCAGGAAGCGCGTGCCGAGACCGGCAACCGGAAAGACGACCTTGCGTAGACGCTGCGACATGCGGGCTCCTGGCGGATCAATGAATCAACGAGACGCCGGCCGGCGGCAACCGGCGGCAGATGCGGATACGGCGTACGGCGGCGCTCACTGGCGCTGCGCGCGATCGAACGCGACGACGGCGGCTTCGTCGCCGGAGCGGAACGCGAAATCGGGCAGCAGCGCGGCGATGCAACGGCGCAGCTGGTCCTCGTCGAATTCCTGCACGGCCTGGGTCGCGCGCGCGAGCTGCGCGTTGAGCAGTTCCCAGCTCATGCTGCGCGGTTGCGCGAGAAAGATCTTCGCGTGTGCCGTGCTGCGGTAGTTCTCGAGCGGATGGAACAGTTCCTCGAACAGTTTTTCGCCGGGGCGCAGGCCCGTGTACGCGATCTGGATGTCGCGGCCCGGCACCTTGCCGGTGAGACGGATCATCTGCTCGGCGAGGTCTCGGATGCGGATCGGTTCGCCCATGTCGAGCGCGAAGATTTCGCCGCCCTGGCCGAGCACCTCGGCCTGCAGGATCAACTGACAGGCTTCGGGGATCGTCATGAAATAGCGCGTGATCTCCGGATGGGTCACGGTGACCGGGCCGCCGGCGCGGATCTGGTCGCGGAACAGCGGCACGACCGATCCCGCCGAATCGAGCACGTTGCCGAACCGCACCGTCATGAAGCGTGTGCGCGAACGGCTCGCGAGGTTCTGGCAATAGATCTCGGCGATGCGTTTAGATGCGCCCATGATGCTGGTCGGATTCACCGCCTTGTCGGTGGAGATCAGCACCATGCATTCGACGCCGTGACGATCGCAGGTATCGGCGACGCAGCGCGTCGCGAGCGCGTTGTTGCGCACGGCCTCGCGCAACTGCCCCTGCAGCAGCGGCACGTGCTTATAGGCAGCCGCATGGAACACGACCTGCGGCCGCGCCGCCGCGAACACGTGCTCGCAGGTGGCGGCGTCTCCGGCATGGCCGATGCGCGCATCGAGGATCAGCTCCGGCCAGGCGGCACGCAGCTCCTGCTCGATGCGATAGAGGTTGTATTCGGACAGCTCGAGAATCGTCAGCGAGCTCGCGCCGAGACGCGCGACCTGGCGACAGAGCTCCGAGCCGATCGAACCGCCGCCGCCGGTCACGAGCACGCGTTTGCCGGTCAGTCCGCTGCGGATCGCGGTCCAGTCCAGTTGCACCGGATCGCGCCCGAGCAGATCCTCGATCGCGACTTCCTTGAGCTCGTTGAACTGCGAGCGCCCCGAGACCACGTCGTCGAGGCGCGGCACGGTGCGGAACGCGAGTCCGGTCGATTCGCAGAGCTCGACCACACGGCGCATCTGCGCATTACTCGAGGACGGCATCGCGATCAGCAGCATCTGAGCGGCGACTTCGCCGGCGATCTGCGGCAGCTTCTCCAGCGTGCCCAGCACCGGCACGCCGTGCAGCTTGGCGCCGCGCAGTTGCGCGTTGTCGTCGACGAAGCCGACGACGCGATAGCGGTTCTCGCGCTTGAGATCGCGCGCGAGCGCTTCGCCGGCGCGGCCGGCCCCGAGGATCAGCACGCGCTGGCTGGGACTGTCGTTGAACAGGTCGAGCCGCGAATCCTTCCAGAAGCGATAGCCCAGGCGCGGCGCGCCGAGGAAGACGACCAGCGCGGCCGGATAGATCAGCAGCACGCCGCGGGGCACGGTCGCGAGACGGTTGTAGAGAAACAGCGTGATCGCGACGAGCACGGCGCCTATCGCACCGGCGCGCACGATGTTCCAGAGATCCGGCAGGCTCGCGAAACGCCAGAGCCCGCGATAGAGGCCGGTCCACCAGAACACGGTCGCCTGCACGGCGAGCAGGACCGCGACTTCGGGTCCGGACCAGATCACCGGCTGCGGTTCGGGCAATACGGCGTTGCGGATCGCGTAGGTCGCGATCCACGCGACCCAGACCATGGTCAGGTCGTGCGCGACGACGGCGAGACGCGGATGAATCCGCGCGATGCTGCGGCGGACCAGATCAGGCATGCCGGCGCACTCCCGCGATCACGGCGCGGCGCGTGCGGCACCAGAGGACGATGCCGGCCGCATACGCCAGAACGACCGCGGTCACGGCTACTGCGACACTGCGGCTCGTGGCGACGAGCAACGCAAGCGGAGCGGCGAGCAGAAGATTCCATGCCATGTAGTAGCTCACGACCCGGGCATGCGAACCGCCGCTGCGCACGAGCCACTGATAGAGATGTTCGCGATGCGCACTATACCAGCGGCGTCCGCGCCAGAAGCGCTGCAGCAAGGTCGCGGTCGCATCGATCGCGAAAGCGCTGACCAGCAACAGACCCGCCGCGATCCAGCGAGGTTCCCGCAACACGGCCCACCAGAGCGCCGCGGCGACGAGCAAACCGAGTGCCCCGCTGCCGACGTCGCCGAGAAAGATGCGCGCACGCGGAAAATTGAACGGCAGGAATCCGAGGCAGGCGGCCGCGAGAACCGCCGGCACGCCGTCGAGACCGTGCTCCAGGCCGAGCAGGCCGAGCAGGCCGATCATCGCGAACACGAATGCGGCCTGCGCCGTCAGGAGGCCGTTGATGCCGTCCATGAAGTTGTGCAGGTTGATCGACCAGGTCGTACTCAACGCGATGAATCCGCCGAGCGCGACCGCAAGCGGCAACGCGGGCGCCGCGGGCAGGGTTCCGAGCGCCACGGATGCGAGCAGCACGGACGCGGGCACCTGCACGGCGACGCGCGCGCGCGCGCTCAACGGCGCGTGGTCGTCCCACCAGCCGATCACGGCGACGAGGATCAGCGACAGAGCGAGCAGCGCCGCCGGAATCCAGGGAAGCTTCAGCAGCGGCGCAGCGCAGCCGAACACGGCGAGGACGATCGCGATACCGCCGCCGCGCGGCGTCGGCACGCTGTGCGAACGGCGCTGGCCCGGCTGGTCGAGCAACCGTCGACGGCGCGCGTAGCGGATCGCGAGCTCGGTCGCCGCCGCCGCGACGAGCAGCGCCTGTAGCGCATGCAACGCAAGGAGCGTGTCCACGCGCTATTCGTTGGCAACGCCGTGGATCGGCCGCACCGAGCCCCAGCTCTTGCAGCTCGGGCACTGCCAGTGATGCGCCTTCGCACCGAAACCGCAGCGGTTGCAGCGATACATGGCCTGCCCTTCGACGAGCTTGCGCGCCAGATCCTGCAGGATCAGCAGGTTTTCCCGCGCCTCGCCGGTCGCGCTGTGCAGCGTCGCGTTGATCAGCGCCATGAGGCCGCGCACCGACGGACGCTGCCGCAGCTGGCGCGTGAGGAAATCGACTGCGACCTGCTCGCCCTGATTGCGCGCGTAGAGCTTGGTCAACGCCAGCACCGGCGAGATGCCGTGATAGTGCTCGATGATGCGGCCGAGGAACTCTTCGGCACGCTGCATCTGCTGGCTCTTGGCGTAGGCATCCAGCAGCAGCGGAAGGATTTCGGGCACGAAGTCGACGTCGTGCTCGGCGACCTGCTCGAACGCGGCCACGGCTTCGGCGTAGCGCTCCTGATCGGCGAGCACCTGGCCTTTCAGCATGCTCGCGCGCACATTGCGCGGCGCGCAGTCGAACGCGGACTGGATGTGCCCGGCCGCAACGTCGAACTTCTTCTGCGCGCGCGCTTCGGCCGCGAGTTCGCAGTGGAACTGCGCGATCAGCGCGCATTGCGATTCGCCGGTCATCTGCTCGAGAAGGCGCGCATGCGCGATCGCCTTGTCCCAGTCGCGCTCGTGCTGGTAGATCGCGATCAGGTGCTTGAGCGCCGACGGCGCGTGCGCGCGCATCGCGACCAAGTCGGAGAACAGCGTTTCGGCACGGTCGAGCAGACCCGCACGCATGTAGTCCTCGCCGAGCTCGAGCAACGCGACGGTCTTCATCGCATCGCTGAGGTCTTCGCGCGCGATCAGATTCTGGTGCACGCGGATGGCGCGGTCGACTTCGCCGCGGCGGCGGAACAGGTTGCCGAGCGCGAGATGCGTCTCGACCGTATCGCGATTGATCTCGGCCAGCTTGACGAAGACCTCGATCGCCTTGTCCTGCTGTTCGTTGAGCAGGTAGTTCAGGCCGCGGAAATAGGTGCTCGACAGCGCGCTGACACGCTCGCCGGAGGTGCGCGCGCTGGAGCGGCGCGCGATCCACCAGCCCGAAAACGCGGCGACCGGCAACAGCAGGAACAACAGATAGAGCGGATTCATGCGACGTCGGTCATTCGGTCGTACGCACCGAGTTCGCCGGCGTCTCGTCGCGCCGCGCAAGTTCGCGGCGCTGGCGCGACAGGCGCCGGCGCAACGGCATCACGACGGCGAGCCAGAGCACGAGTCCACCGATCAGCCAGCCGGCGAGCAACGCGGCGAGCAGCGCGGCCGCCTTGGGCAGGCTCGCATCGAAGAAATAGAAATCGAGGGCGACACTGTCGCCGTTGAGCGCGCCGAACACGGCCCCGACGGCGGCGAACAACAGCGCGGCAACTATCCAGACGACACGCATGGGATATCCGGGTCAGGGCGCCGCGGCGCCGGTCGGGCAGCAGCAGGACGGTGATTCGGTAGTCTATCGGACGAAAGCCGCCGCGTTCGCGGCACCGCGCCGATGTCCCGGCGGCCTGCGGCCACAGCAGGCGCGGTCGCGGCGGCACGCATGCGGCAACGGTTCGACGGACGGCCGGATCGCCGCACTAGCGGATCGGGTCTTCGGACTGATTCACGCGCTCGCGCAATTCCTTGCCCGACTTGAAATGCGGCACATGCTTGCCGGGCAGAGCCACGGCGGCGCCGGTCTTGGGATTGCGCCCCATGCGGGGCGGACGGAAATGCAGGGAAAAACTGCCGAATCCGCGGATCTCGATGCGCTCTCCGCCCGACAGGGCCTGGCTCATCTGCTCCAGCAGGTTCTTTACCGCGAGTTCGACATCATTGAACGCAAGATGCTTCTGCCGGTCGGCCAGGGCCTCGATCAGCTCGGACTTGGTCATGGTGGGTTCGGCTCCGCCGGGTAGAGTTCCGTTACGGAACGCGAGCTTAGCGCATTCCGCGAATCCATTCACGCATTGATGCGCCGCAAAAAGAATGGCGGCCCCGAGGCCGCCATTCTCGTAACACCGTAAAGCGGAGAACGCTTACTTCTTCAGCTGTTCCTTGAGCAGCGCGCCAAGCTTGGCGGTGCCCAGGGTGCTCGACTGATATTCCTCGAGCACCGAAGCGAGCTCTTCCTCGTCCTTCGCGCGGATCGACAGCTGCAGCGTGCGGCCCTTGCGGTCCATGCCGATGAACTTGGCTTCGACCTTGTCGCCGACCTTCAGATGCTGCGTCGCGTCGTCGATGCGTTCCTTGGCGATGTCGTTCGCACGCAGGTAGCCTTCGACGCCGTCGCCGAGGTCGATCGTCGCGCCGCGCGCGTCGACTTCCTTGACCGTGCCGTTGACGATGCTGCCCTTCGGCGAGCCGGCCATGAACTGACCGAACGGATCCTGCTCGAGCTGCTTGATGCCGAGCGAGATGCGCTCGCGCTCCGGATCGACCGCGAGCACCACGGCTTCGACTTCGTCGCCCTTCTTGAACTGGCGGACCAGGTCTTCGCCGGTGGCCTGCCACGAGATGTCGGACAGGTGCACCAGACCGTCGATGCCGCCGTCGAGACCGACGAAGATGCCGAAATCGGTGATCGACTTGATCTGGCCGCGGACCTTGTCGTTCTTCTTGTGGATGGCCGCGAAGGTCTCCCACGGGTTCGACTGGGTCTGCTTGATGCCGAGCGAAATGCGGCGACGCTCTTCATCGACGTCGAGCACCATGACCTGGACTTCGTCGCCGACCTGGACGAGCTTGCCCGGATTGACGTTCTTGTTGGTCCAGTCCATTTCCGAGACGTGAACGAGGCCTTCGACGCCCGGTTCCAGCTCGACGAAGCAGCCGTAGTCGGTGACGTTGGAGACCTTGCCGAACAGACGCGTGCCGGTCGGGTAGCGACGGGCGATGTTGACCCACGGATCTTCGCCCATCTGCTTCAGGCCGAGCGAGACGCGGTTGCGCTCGCGGTCGAACTTCAGCACGCGGACGTCGAGCTCGTCGCCGACATTGACGACTTCGGACGGATGACGGACGCGCTTCCACGCCATGTCGGTGATGTGCAGCAGGCCGTCGATGCCGCCGAGGTCGACGAACGCACCGTAATCGGTGAGATTCTTGACGACGCCCTTGATGACGGCGCCTTCCTGCAGCTTCTCGAGCAGCGACTCGCGCTCGGCGCTGAATTCGCTTTCGACCACGGCGCGGCGCGAAACGACCACGTTGTTGCGCTTGCGGTCGAGCTTGATGATCTTGAACTCGAGTTCCTTGCCCT
>CAMLSI010000158.1 GCA_946482585.1 uncultured Lysobacteraceae bacterium | reverse complement strand
GATGCAGATGTGGTCCGGTCGCGCGTCCGGTGCCGCCGATCTTGCCGAGGGTCTGTCCACGATTGACCTCGTCGCCGTCCTTCACCGCGATCGAGCCGAGATGGAAGTTCATGCTGACGAGACCGCCGCCGTGATCGACATAGACGGCGTTGCCGGTGAAGAAGTGATCGGCGGCGAGCACCACGCGGCCGTCGGCGACCGCGCGCACGACATTGCCCTCCCCGACCGGATAGTCCCGGCCGCTGTGCAGGCTTTTGCGCTTGTGATTGAACGTGCGCAGACTGCCGAAATCGTCTTCGCTGCGCGGCAGGCTCGCGGTCGGCTTGCCCAGCGGCAACGTGAAGCGCGGCGAATCCAGCGTTCCGCGCAGGATCTTCGCGACCTCCGCACGTTCGCGCGCGGCACGCGCCTGGTCGTCGGCGGACAGGTCGACGAAGCGCGCGAGCTCCGGCGGCAGTTCCATGTCCACCTCGGAAAACTTCGCATCTTCCACGACGAGCGTGCCGCGATGCGGCTTGCCGGCCTTGTCCCAGAGCGCGATCTCGTAACGCCCGGGCTTGGCGCGGATGTCGACCGGGTAGTAGCAGGCTTTGCCGATGGCGCCATAGCGCTTGCCGTAGATGCCGCAGTCGGCGGCGTCCAGACCAGCCCAGCGCGCGATGCCGCCCTGGGGCGCGGTGACGAGATTGCTCGCGGCGCTCGCCGATCCGGCGGCCGCGATCCAGAGTGCCGCGATCGCGGCCGATCGGAACGTGTGCATGGGCAAGATCCTGTCCGGGCGGGAATTCGGGGATTTCATTGCGGGCGCATCGCAAACGAAGCCGCAGGCGCCGGCACGTCTGCCGCGACCGACGGGGACTCGTCGCGACGCTCCGGTTGCGGGTCCAGCCAGTAGCAGCCGTGAGCGCGCACGATGCGGAACATCCATTGCTCGGACTCGGTGGACCCGGCACGCTCGGTGACGCGCATCATCGCGAGCACCGGCGTCGACGTTTCCGCATCGTCCGCGCCGACATCGGCCTGCTGCTGCAGCGCGACGCTGATCGATGCCGACTTCATCAGTCGCAGCAAATCGCGCGCTTCGCCGCGCGCGGTGCGCGCCGACATGCCGCGCCACAACGCGAATCCGGAAAAGCGCAGGCCATTGCGCGCGCGCAGCGCCGCATCGACCACGCGCGCAAGCGATTCCGGCGTGCGCGCGCAGAAATCGCCGGCGCGCGCCGGCGCAGCGACCGTGGCGCGCGGCGCGGGTCGCGTCCGCGTCGACACCACCGGATTCGCGCAGTGTTCGGTGAACAACGGCTCGCCCTGGTTGCCGACGCAACGTTGGATCGCGGGAGCGCCGGCCGGCGCGAGCAGGCCGAGCAGCAGTGCGGCGCGCGCTGCCCAGAGCGATACGGACGTGGAACGTGGCATCGCAAACTTCATGACGACGATCCTCATCGTGCGGCGGCACCCGCGTCTGCAGGTCCGGTCCGCCGTTACCTGCGCGCACGTGCGGTGCCAGATCGCCGACGCTGTCGGTTCAATGGGTTACCTGGGGAACTGCCGTGCAGACTGCCCGAAGCGCGCGATCGGAACCGCAACGCGCACCGTCGCCGCGAGCGTGGCGGCCGCGTGAAAATTGACCGTGGACTGACCGCGAGCCGATGCTTGCGCGCAGGCTGCGACGCTCGGCAACCCGCCCGCGTCTGCGCCAGCAACGGGGCCCTGCCCGTCACTGCCTGAGGATGATTCCGATGAAGTCCCGACTGATTGCCGCGGTGTCCGTCGCCGCCCTCGCCGTCGCCGCGATCGCGACGGCGGCACGCCCGTCGCCGGACGAACAGCTCGCCAAGGCCATCGAAGGCCGCATCGCCGGCGAGCCGATAAAATGCATACATCTGCGCGACATCCGTTCCACGCGCGTCATCGACAAGACCGCGATCGTCTACGACACGCTGGGCCCAACGATCTACGTCAACCGGCCCAAGGCCGGCGCCGCCTTCCTGCGCGACGACGCGATCCTGGTCATCGACACGCATTCTTCGGAGCTCTGCAACATCGACATCGTCAAGCTCATGGACCCGGGCTCGAAGATGATCAGCGGCTCGGTGGGCCTGGGCGATTTCGTGCCGTACACGAAACCGAAGAAAGAAAAATCCGACTGACCGCCGCGCGCTGCCGCAGCACGTCGCGAGATCCGGACGGTCGCGCAACCGCGTTGCAACACGCGGCTGCGACACTGGCGCGCCTGTCGGAGGATCGCGCATGAAACGTCTCGCACTCGGCCTGCTGCTCGCCACGGTTCCGCCCGTCGCCGTCGCCGACGGCGTGCTGCTCGGCCGCGAACTCGTCGGCAAGGGCGACAGCGCCGCGCAGGTCCGCGCGGCCGCCGGCGAACCGGCCCGGCTCGATCGCATCGACGGCGATGAATTTTCGCCGGCGATGGAAATCTGGACCTACCGCTTCGACGACAAGACCGTGAACCTCTGGATCGTCGGCGATAACGTCGTCAAGGCCGCCGAAGAACGCGTCGCCGGCACGGGCGGCGGTGGCGGCCGCTCGCCGCAGGGACGCTGAGCGTATCGCCGGACGAGTCTGCGGCCGCGTCGTTCGCCCGTTGCGCCGCCGATCCGGCGGTCCCACTCCAGTGCCACGTTCGTCGGCGATGCCGCTGCGACGGGTCGCGCGCGGGACGGCGGCGTCATCCGCCGTAGTGCCTGGACGCGCTTCCCCGGGTTCGCTACAAGGTCGTTCGCCGCCCGACCGTTTCCGTCGCGGCAAACGTGAATGGCCGTGCTTGATGTCTGACGAACCACTACCGATCCACACGGTCCTATGGCGTCGCACACGCGAGCTGTTTCTCGCCGCGAACCGGCTGGCGCCGAGGGATCGTGACGCGTTCCTGCGCGACGCGGATGCGGACGCCGCCGTGCGAACCGCCGTGTCGCGGCTGCTGGCGTTGCATGGCGACGTCACCGGCGCGGTCGGTGCGATCGAACCCGGCGTCCTGGCCGACGCGCTGATCGACGTATTCGATAGCGCCGGGCACTCATCCGATGTCGCGATCGCCGACTTCCGCATCGAGCGCCTGCTCGGCGAAGGCGGCATGGGCCGCGTCTATCTCGCCGTACGCGAAGTCGGCGGCGCCACGCAGCGCGTCGCACTCAAGATCGTACCGTCGGCGACCCACGGCCGGCGCCTCATCGAACGAATGCGTCGCGAACGCAGCATCCTCGCCGGTCTGGATCATCCGAACATCGCGCGTCTCATCGATGCCGGCGAGCTGCCCGACGGACGGCCGTATTTCGCGATGGAATACGTCGACGGCCTGCCCCTCCTGCGGCACTGCGACCACGCACGACTCGATCTGCGCGCACGTCTGACGCTGTTCCTCGATATCTGCGAGGCGGTCGCCTATGCGCATCGCCGTCTCGTGCTGCATCGCGATCTCAAGGACGGCAACATTCTCGTCGACACCGACGGCCGGCCGCGCCTGCTCGATTTCGGCATCGCCAAGTCGCTGGACGAGGCGCACTCCCGCGACACCACGCTGGGCCAGAACTACTTCTCGCTGCGCGCTGCGGCTCCCGAGCAGATTCGCGGTGCCGCGACGACGGTAGCCACCGACGTCTACGGTCTGGGCTGTCTGCTGTACGAACTGCTCGGCGGCGTTCCGCCGTTCGATCCCGTCCGGGGTGCAGGCGACGACCTGTTGCGTCGCGTTCTCGAGCATCCGCCGCAACTCGTCAGCGCTGCCGTCTCGGCCGCCGCCGACGACGAAGTCGCGATCCGGCGCGGCTGCATCGACGCCGCCGCGCTCGCTCATGCGCTGCGCGGCGATCTCGACCAGGTCACCGCGCGCGCGCTGCGCAAAGACCCGGCCGAGCGCTACCGCTCGGTCGACGATCTCGCCTCCGACGTGCGCAACGTGCTCGCGCTGCGGCCGATCGCCGCGCGCGCGTCGGAACACGGATACCGGCTGCGCATGCTGCTGCGCCGACACCGGCTCACGGCCGCCGTGACCGGTGTGCTGGCGCTGGCCGTTGCCGCGGCCACGGCACTGTCGGTCGTTCAGTCGTCACGCGCCGTCGCCGAACGCGATCGCGCCGTGGCGGCACTCGCGACGGCCCAGTTGCAGCGCGACCACGCGCAGCAGGTCACCGATTTTCTCGTCAGCGCCTTCCAGAGCAGCGATCGCGCCACCGGCATCGCGCGCGAGCTGCGCGCGACCGAACTGCTCGACAACGCTGCCGCATCGCTACGCCAGAACGGCGCCAACCTCGATCCGGCATTGCGCGTCACGCTGGCTCAGACCCTCGCGCACCTGTTCTACCTGCTGCAGCGCGAACCCGAAGCCGTGCACCAGGCCGATCTCGCACGCGACGCCATCCGGCAGATCGACGAGCCGTCACGCGAGGTGCGCGTGCGCCAGTTCCTGATCGACGCCGAAACGGCGAATCTGCAGAGCCGGTTCGCCGACGCGATCGCCGCGTCCGACTACGGCCTGGAACTCGCCGGAGATGCGGCGAGCTACGCCGATGGCGAAGCGCTGCTCAAACTCTGGGAAGTCAAGCTGCGTTCGCTGTTCAGCGCAAACCGCTACGCCGCCGTCGTCGACGCCGCACGCACCGCGATGGCGCAGCTCGCGACGCGTCCCGACCATCGTCCCGAGCGCCTCGACTGGATACGACAACGGCTCGCACAGGGCCTGTTCAGCGCCGGCAAACCGGACGAACGGCGCGCCGAAATCGAGCACCTTGCCGCCGACCAGCGCGCCGGCGGGCGCATCGACGACGCGCTGTTCATCGAAACGCTGCGTCAGCTCGGACATTCGCACATGGTCGCGCACGACCACGACCGAGCCCGCGTGGTCTACGAGGAAGCGGTCCAGCGTCAACGCACACTCTACGGCGAGGAGCATCCCGCCATGCCTCGATTGCTCGGCGGCCTGGCCCTGGTGCTGAGCAATCTCGACCGCGACCGCGAAGCGGCTCAGCTGTACCACCGCGTCCTCTCGCTCAGCGATCGCGTACACGGCCGCGTCCATCACGTCACGTCGCTGGTCTACTACTACACCGCCGAGCACTACTACTACGATTTCGGCGACATGGCAGAAGCCGAACGGCTGACGCGCAAGGCCATCGATGCGCTTCCGGCGGAATCCCAGGCCAATCGCAACCTCATGCACCGACGCCTCGCGCAATTGCTGCTGCAGCAGGACAAGCTGTTCGAAGCGGCGTATCACGCGGCACTCGCGTCCGACCTGCTCGACCAGCTCCATCGTTACGGCGACGGCGTCGACAACACGGTCGTCGACGCGGCGTTCATCGACTGGCGGCGCTACGATTTTCCCGCCGCCGAACGCCGCATCAGCGGCTCGCTGCTCGATCGCACGCGTCGCCGCTCCACCGACGAGCCGCGCCTCCCGGACGCGGCCATCGCGGAAGCGAACCGGCTCAGCGCCTTCTTCGGCTGGAACCGCGACTCCGACGGCTCGACCATCGTGCCGCCACTGCGCCGCTGACGCCGTTTCCGGCCGCTCCTTCATCATGCGCTGCATCGCACGAAAAACGCCGTCGGCTCGACGACGAATTCTGGACGCGGCTGCACGCATTGGCTACAAATCCCGTCTGCACGCCCCTCGCCCCGTCGCGGCGCTTTTCGTGGAACCGCCACTCGATGTCCCATCAGCAACTGGATGACACGGCCTTCTGGCGCCGCGCCCGCGAACTGTTTCTCGCCGCGACGACGCTGCCTCCGGAAGATCGCGACGCATTCCTGCGCGACGCCGACGCCGGTACGGCCGTGCGCACCGCCGTGCTGCGCCTGCTCGCGCTGCACGGCGACGTCACCGGCTCGGTCGGAACGGTCGCGCCGGAAGCGCCGACCGGAGCGCTCGACGGCGTGCCCGATCGCGCGGGACGGACATCCGACACCGCCGTCGCCGATTTCCGCCTCGAGCGCGTGCTCGGCGAAGGCGGCATGGGGCGCGTCTATCTCGCCGTGCGCGACGTCGGCGGCACCACGCAACGCGTCGCGCTCAAGATCGTGCCGTCCGCGTCTCACGGCCGGCGTTTCATCGAGCGGCTGCGTCGCGAACGGAGCATCCTGGCCGGTCTCGACCATCCCCACATCGCGCGTCTCATCGATGCCGGCGAGCTGCCCGACGGCCGGCCCTACTTCGCAATGGAATACGTCGACGGCGTACCGATCGCGCAGTACTGCGACCAGGCGCAGCTCGATCTGCACGGCCGACTCGCGCTGTTCCTCGACGTCTGCGACGCGGTCGCCTACGCGCACCGGCGCCTCGTGCTGCATCGCGACCTCAAGGACAGCAACATTCTCGTCGACACGGACGGCCGTGTGCGCCTGCTCGATTTCGGCATCGCCAAATCACTCGACGAAGCCCAGTCGCGCGATACCACGCAGGGGCAGAATTATTTCTCGCTGCGCGCCGCCGCGCCGGAGCAGATCCGTGCCGTCGCAACGACGGTCGCGACCGATGTCTACGGCCTCGGCTGCCTGCTCTATGAACTGCTCTGCGGCCGACTGCCGTTCGAGCTCGTCGCTGGCGCCGGCGACGACCTGCTGCGCCGCATCCTCGAGCAGCCGCCGCCGTTGCCGAGCGCTGCCGTCATCGCCGCCGACGACGCGGCGGCGGCGACACGGCGCGGTCATGCCGGTACGCCGTCGCTCGCCGCAGCGTTGCGCGGCGATCTCGACCAGATCGTCGCGTGCGCGCTGCGCAAGGATCCGGCCGAACGCTATCGCTCGGTCGACGATCTCGCCGCCGACGTGCGCAACGTGCTCGCGCTGCGCCCGATCGCGGCGCGCGCTTCGGAGCGCTGGTACCGCTTCCGCATGCTGCTGCGCCGTCATCGGCTGACGGCTGCCGTGGCCGGCGTGCTCGGCGTCGCCGTCATCGCGACGACGGCGATGTCCGTCGTCCAGTCGCTGCGCGCCGGTGCCGAACGCGACCGTGCCGTCGCCGCGCTCGAGACCGCACGGTTGCAGCGCGACCACGCGCAGCAGGTCACGAATTTTCTCGTCAGCACGTTCCAGGGCTCGGAACGCGCGCTCGGGTACACACGCGACCTGCGCGCGACAGAACTGCTCGACAATGCAGCAAGATCGCTGCAACAGAACGGCGACAACCTCGATCCTGCGCTGCGTGCGACACTCGCTCAGACAATGGCGCATCTGTTCTATCTGCTGCAGAGGAAGTCCGAAGCCGCGCATCAGGCGAATATCGCCCGCCAAGCGCTCGAGCACCTGCCCGAGGTCCCGCAGGAACTGCGCGTTCGCCAGCATCTCGTCGACGCCGAAATCGCAAACGGCCAAAGCCACTTCGCCGAGGCATTGGCAGCCGCCGAAAAGGGACTCGTGCTCGCGGGCTACGACAAGGACTACCCCGACGGCGAAGCGCTGCACAAGCTTTGGGAGGTGAAACTGCGGTCACTGATGGGAATCGGCGAAAACCGAAGCAGTGTCGAGGCCGCCGCCGTTGCGCTCTCGCAGCTTTCTGCACGCGCGGATTTCCGAGCAGGGCGTACCGATTGGATACGCCAATTGCGTGCGCAGGGACTCTACGCGATGGGGGACGCGGAGAAGAGCCGTCGCGAAATCGTCAGCCTCGTCGCCGAGCAACGCGCCGCCGGTCGAACCGGCGATGCCCTGTTCAGCGAATCGTTGCAGCAGCTGGCCCACTCCTATTCGATCCACGAAGAATTCGCGGAAGCATTGCCTCTGTACCAAGAGACATTGGCGTTGCAAACGTCACTGTACGGCGAAGATCATCCGTCGATGCCAAGCCTTCTCGGCGGCCTTGCAGGCGTCTATTCCGGGCTCGGTCGCGAGCGCGAAGCGATCGAACTGTTTCACCGTACCATCGCGCTCTCCGAACGCATATATGGCAAGGTTCACCGGACGACCGCCGTTGCCTACTACTACGCCGCCGATGTCAGCTACTACGCCTTTGCGAACCATGCCGAAGCCGAGCGTCTCGTACGCCGGGCGCTCGACGCCAATCCGGCCGAATCGCGCGGGAACTACGCGTTGTTCCATCGGCGCCTGACGGAGCTTCTGTTGCGCCAGGACGAGCTGTTCGAAGCCGCTCATCACGGCGTGATCGCCGCTGACACCACATTCGCACAGTTCGGCTACGGTCATGCGGTGGACGACTCACGGATAAACGCGGCTTATGTTGCATGGCGCCGCTACGATTTGGCGGGGGCGCAACGCCTGCTGTCGCCTTCGCTGCTCGACCGCGTACGCCGTCGCGACGATACGAAAAGTGGGTATCACGCGGAATCCATTCGAGAAGCTGACGTTCTGTCCGCGTTCTTCGGCTGGAACCGCGAATCCGACGGCTCGACCATCGTCCCTCCGCTCAGCCGCTGAACCCGCAGCAGACCGCGCACACGCTCGCGAGCAACTCCTCGCGCCGCTGTTCGCTGTGGGCGCGGCCGGCGCTCTCGGCAACGACGACGCGCCGGCCTCCGGGCAGATCGAGCACGGCGTTGAAATACGCGTCGTCATCGCCGTGGCGCGCCGCCTCGACGCGCGGTCCGCGCAGATCGCGGCTCGCGCAGCGCGGCTCGCCGACGCGCAGCGGATAGCGCTCGCGCACGCTCTCGGCGGAGAACTCCACCCGCAGCAGCGGCAGGCTCGAGGCCCAGGCCGCCGCTCCCGTGCCGGGGAACCACAACAACTCGAGCAAGGGACCAGACCCACTGCCCGACGGGGGGCGTGCCGCCGTCCCGCCAGGCCGTGTCGGTGAAGCAGGCCAGCATCGCGACCCAGATCGCGGCTGCCGCATGGTTGCGGAAGACGCGCGGGACGCCGGAGCTCGACGGGGCACGCAGCATGGTTCGCGCGAACGCTGCGGCAGGCGCATTTCAAGTACGTGACACGCGCTGAACGCGCGGGAATGACGGCGCGTCGCCGCCGCCAGGGCCATATGGACTCGACGCCGTGATTCGAATCGGCTACCAAACGCACCCGCACCGGGGCGTACCGCCCTCTGCCGACAGGATCGTTCTGCATGAATACCCAAGCGCCGCTCGCCGACGCCGAACTCTGGCGTCGTGCGCGCCTACTGTTTCTCGACGTCAACACGCTGCCGGCGCATGAGCGCGACGCCTATCTTCGCAGCGCCGACGCCGGCCCCGACGTGATCGATGCGGTGCGGCGACTGCTCGCCCGGCAGGACGAAGCGACCGACGCCGCCCACGGAATCGCGCCGCTCGCCATTACCGATGCACTCGTCGCCGCGCTCGATCGCGCCGAACACGAAGCCGTTCCGACACTCGCCGACTTCCGCATCGAACGCACGCTCGGCGAAGGCGGCATGGGACGCGTCTATCTCGCCGTGCGCGAGGCCGGCGACGTGGTGCAGCGCGTCGCTCTCAAGATCGTGCCGCCGGCGTCGTGCCGGCCGCGCCTGATCGAGCAGCTGCGCCGCGAGCGAACGATTCTCGCCAGTCTGGAACATCCGCACATCGCGCGCCTCATCGATGCGGGCGAACTGCCCGACGGGCGCCCGTACTTCGCCATGGAATACGTCGATGGCGTGCCGCTGACGCGCCATTGCGACGACACCGCTCTCGACCTGCGCCGGCGCATCGCACTGTTCCTCGGCGTCAGCGACGCGGTCGCCCATGCGCATCGCCGCTTCGTACTGCATCGCGACATCAAGGCGAGCAACATCCTCGTCGACACGGACGGCCATGTGCGTCTGCTCGATTTCGGCATCGCCAAGTCGCTCGATGACGGCGCGCGCGACACGACGCTGGGCCAGAATTTCTTTTCGCTGCGCGCGGCCGCGCCGGAACAGATCCTCGGCGCCGCGACGACGATCGCGACCGACATCTACGGCCTCGGCTGCCTGCTCCACGAATTGCTGACCGGACGCCTGCCGTTCGAGATCGAATCCGACGCCGGCGAAAACCTGCTGCGGCGCATCGTCGACCAGCCGCCGCCGCTCGCGAGCGAAGCCGTCCTCGCGGCGGCCGACGATGCCGCGGCCACCCGGCACGGTTTCGCCGGCGTCGGCGCGCATGCGGCGGCGCTGCGCGGCGATCTCGACCAGATCATCGCCAAAGCGCTGCGCAAGCGTCCGGAGGATCGCTACGCGACCGTCGACGAATTCGCCGCGGACCTGCGCAACGTGCTCGAACTCCGCCCCATCGCCGCGCGTACTTCCGAACGCTGGTATCGCCTGCGCATGCTGCTGCGCCGGCATCGTCTGACGGCGACGGTAACGGCCGTACTCGGCGTCGCGGTCGCGGCGACCACGACGCTGTCGGTCGTGCAGTCGATGCGGGCGAGTGCCGAGCGCGACCGCGCCGTCGCCGCATTGTCCGCCGAACGGCTGCAGCGCGATCACGCGGAACGCGTGACCGAGTTCCTCGTCAATGCGTTCCGCTCGCCCGACCCGATCCGCGGCGAAGTCGGCGAGATGCGCGCCTCGGAGATG